>JAITTC010000263.1 GCA_031287285.1 Christensenellaceae bacterium | reverse complement strand
AAGCGCGCAAAACCGGCTCGCCGTTAGCCGCAGGGTCCGTCACGGCGACGTTTTGGTTGATCACGTCCAGGCGGCCGTCCGGCTGCTGGCGCAGAACCGCGTCGTGCGCCATGGCGATGAAGAGCTCTTTTTCGCCAGCCTCATAGAGCGCCTGCGCGCAGACGCCCTGCTCCCAGGGGTAGCGCTGAATGGCCAGCATCGCCCCCATGGCCTTCCTTGCGTATTCGTTCACGGCGATTCCTCCCTCATATCTCGTTTCTTTTCCGTGTTTGGTTCCAGTATACGCCATTCCTGGCCGAAAGGTAAAGCGCGCCATATTGTAAACCCTATTTGCTGAATTTTTGGTTGACATTATGACGCCAGCTTCGATATACTGAGCGAAAACGCTTTGGAGGGGTTTCCCATGCGCAAGATCAAGGTTCGCGATTTGGCGCTTTGCGCGCTCTTCGCGGCGCTCAGCGCCATCTTTTCGCAGATCAGCATCCCCATCGGGCCGGTGCCCATCAACCTAACGCATCTTTCCATCTTCGTGGCCGCAGGGCTGCTGGGGGCAAAGCTAGGCACCCTAAGCCAGCTCGTTTTCGTGCTGCTGGGCATCGTCGGCCTGCCGGTGTTTTCGAGCTTTTCGGGCGGCATTTCGGTGCTCCTCGGGCCAACCGGCGGCTTCATCGCGGGCTACATCGCCTGCGCCTATGCGGCGGGCTTTACCATTGAGCGCTTTGGGCACAAGCTGTTCCCCGCCCTTCTTGCCATGGTTTTGGGCCTCGCCGCCACCTACGCGCTGGGCCTTGGCTGGTTTATTTACTCCACCGGCTCAAGCCTTGCCGCCGCCCTGCCCCTTTGCGTGCTGCCCTTCCTGCCGGGCGATGCCGCAAAAATCATCCTCAGCGCCATCCTGGTCGGCCGCCTGCGGCCGGTTTTGCGCCGCGATAACCCTTAAAAAGCGTTTCGCATCTCAAAACCGCGTTTCATTTTCTTGCTCCCCGCTTCGCGATGTGTTACACTTTTAAAAAAGCGTTCCCGATGGCGAAACCCGGGCTCGCTACGCAAACAGCGCCTGCGGAGGGGTGTTTTTCATGGAAAAAGCAACCGTTCAATCCATCGACAGGGCTCTGTCGATCGTCGAAACCTTAGCCAGCGAAAAGGACGGCCTCGGGGTGACCGAAATTGCCGGAAGGGTGAACCTGCACAAGTCCACCGTTCATCGCCTGCTTTCGGCCCTTTCAGAGCGCGGCTATGTGGAGCAGCGCACGGGGGGCGCTTACCGCCTGGGGATGAAGCTCGTCGAACTTTCGAGCCTGTATCTCAACCAGGTCGAGCTCAAGACCGAGGCGCAGCCCTATCTCAGGCGCCTTCTGCAGCAAACCAAGCAGCCGGTGCATCTCTCGATTCTCGAGGATTTAGAGATCGTTTACATCGACAAGATCGAGTCCATCCACTCCATCCGAATGTATTCGCAGATCGGCAGGCGCTGCCCCGCGCTGTGCACGGCCATGGGCAAGGCGCTGCTCTCTGGCCTGCCGGATGCCGAGCTTTGCGCCAAGGTGCGCGCCGCCAAGATCCCGACCTACACCTCCCGCTCCATCACCGACCCGGAGCTCCTCATCAAGGAGATCCGCTCCGCCCGCCAGCACGGCTGGTCCAGGGACGACCAGGAGCACGAGCCCGGCATCCGCTGCATCGCGGCGCCGATTCGCGACTACCGGGGCAACGTGATCGCCGCGGTTTCGACCTCCGGGCAAAAGCAAGTCCTAAACCCCGCGCGCGATGAAGAGATCGCGGGCTTTGTGATGGAAGCTGCCGAGAGCAGTTCCCAGCGCATCGGCTACCACCCGTAGGGCGCGCACGATGACCATCTTTTTTGACCTGGACGGCACCCTGTTTGAAACCGGGCCCTGCGTCGTTTCCGCGGCGCGGGGCCTTTTTGCCGAATACGGCCTGCCAAGCCTTGCCGAGCCCGAGATTTTAAGCGGCCTAGGTAAGCCCTCGCTGGAGTTTTTGCGCGGCCTCTTGCCCAAAGGCGTTGCGCCCGAGGGGGTTCGAGGGCGCTTTCGCGAGCTGGAGCGGGCAACGATTCAGAGCCAAGGCAGGCTCTTCCCGGGCGCGCGGGAAGAGCTCCAGCGGCTTTATGAAAGGGGGGATTCCCTGCATATTTGCTCAAACGCCAGCCCGGAGTACCTTCAAACCGTGCTTAAGGCGACGAAAATCGAAGAGTTCTTCGCGGGCGTGCACAGCGCCAGCGAGTATGCAAGCAAGGGAGCGCTGCTGCAGAGCCTTTTGCGCCCCGGCGAGGAAGCGCTGCTCATTGGCGATACGCGCTTTGACCTGGAAGCTGCGGCAAGCTGCAACCTCCCCTTCATCGCGGCGCGCTACGGCTACGGCTCGCCCGAGGAGCTGGCGCCCGCCTGCTTTTTTGCGGATTGCGCCGAAGAAATTAGCGGCTGCGTCGAGCAGGCCCGCGTTTTTTATGCGATTGCTTCGGAAATCGAGCGAAAGGGGGCAGCCATCGCCGGCATCAACGGCGTGGACTGCTCCGGCAAGACGAGCTTTGCCCAAAAGCTCGCGCGCTACCTGCGGGCAAGGGGGCAAGAAACCCTCCTCGTGCATGGCGACGACTTCCACAAGCCGGCCGCCGCCCGCTCGCAGGGAAAAAACGAGGTCGAAAGCTACCTGCAAAACGCCTTCGATCAGAAGCGGCTCGCGCGGGAGGTACTGCTGCCCTTTAAAACGGAGGGCTGCTTGCACAAAGAGCTGCTTTGCCTTGACCTTAGCACGGATCGCTTCGAAAAGCGGGTGGAATTGATCGCGGGCAAGGGCAGCGTTCTGCTCGTCGAAGGGGTTCTGCTCTTCCGCGAGCCGCTTCTTCCCTATTTTGAGCTCAAGATCTTTTTGAAAATCGGGTTTGACGAGACTCTGCGGCGCGCGGCGCTGCGGGATGCCCCCACAATGGGCGAAGGCATCCTCGAGAAGTACCGGCGGCGTTATATCCCCGCGCAGATGCGCTATTTGAGCGAAAGCGCCCCTGAAAACAGCGCGGATTTCGTCGTTGACAATGAGGATTTCGCGCGCCCGGCCATTCTGCGTGGGCTGCGGCCCTAATCCCCCTTAAAATCCCTTAAAAACCAAGGCGATACGGGTCTTGCAGATCGCCCAGCCAAGCCTTTGCATCCGCGATCTGCCGCCAAGCTCAAGAGAGCTCCGCCTGCCCGTAAGGAGTCTCGTTGGGCAGGGCGGCGACGGCCAGCGCGCGATGTAGATTGACAACGAGGATTTCGCGCGCCCGGCCATTCTGCGCGGGCTGCGGCCCTAATCCCCCTTAAAATCCCTTAAAAACCAAGGCGGTACGGAACTTTGCGGATCGCCCAAGCCTTCGCGTCCGCGGTCAGCCGCCATGCCCAAGAGAGCCCCGCTGCCCGTAAGGAGTCTCGCTGGGCAGGGCGTCGCCGGCCAGCGCGGCGATGTAGAGCGAAAGGAGCTCCCAAAAGCCGGGCGGCGCTTCACCGTCGAAAAACCCGCGAATCTACCCCGTCGGGCGCTATATCCTCGCGCAGATGCGCTATTTGAGCGAAAACACCCCCGAAAACAGCGCAGATTTCGTCGTTGACAATGAGGATTTTGCGCACC
>JAITTC010000153.1 GCA_031287285.1 Christensenellaceae bacterium | reverse complement strand
GCGCCCCGCGCCCGATGGGCGGCTCGGCTGCCGGGCCGCGCCCGATGGGCGGCAGGCCCCAGGGCCCCGGCGCTGCGGGCGGCGCGCGCCCCGCAGCCGGCGGCAGGCCGGGCTTTGGCAGGCCTGCCAAAGGCCCGGAGCTTACGCCGACGGTCGAAAAAGAGCGCGTGAGCAACTACGACCCCAACAAGCAGAACTAACAGCGCCAATACGACCCAGAGCGCAAGCAGCCCAAGCAGAAAAAGGCCGTGATGAAAGAAACCTTTGCGGCCGCAGGCGGGCTTGACGACGAATGGCGCGGCGGCAAGCGCCGCCCGCGCAAGGGCCAATTCTCGGCCCAGCAGATGATGCAGCCCATTCAGGTCGAGAAGGCCTACATGACCGCTGAAACCATCACGGTGAAGGATCTTTCCGAACGCATCGGAAAGCCCGCCGCCGAGATCATCAAAAAGCTCTTTCTTCTGGGCGTGATGGCGACCATCAACCAGGAGCTTGATTTCGACACCGCTCAGCTCGTCTGCTCCGAATTCGGCGTGGAGTTTGAGCTCAAGATCGAAAAGACCTACGAAGAAACCATGCTGGAAGTGCAAGAAAAGCAAGACGACGAGGGCGACCTGCTTCCCCGCCCGCCCGTCGTGACGATCATGGGCCATGTCGACCACGGCAAGACCTCGCTGCTCGATAAGATTCGCCTCACCAACGTCACCGAGGGCGAGGCGGGCGGCATCACCCAGCACATCGGCGCCTATACGGTCGAGATCCACGGCCAGCAGATCACCTTCCTCGACACCCCGGGCCACGAGGCCTTCACCGCCATGCGCGCCAGGGGCGCCCAGGTGACCGATATCGTCATCCTGGTCGTCGCGGCAGACGATGGCATCATGCCCCAGACCATCGAGGCCATCAACCACTCAAAGGCGGCCGGCGTGCCCATCATCGTGGCCATCAACAAGATGGACCGCGAGTCGGCCAATCCCGAGCGCGTCAAGCAGGAGCTCACCGAATACAGCCTCGTGGCCGAGGATTGGGGCGGCGACACGATCTGCGTGCCCGTTTCCGCGGTCAGCGGCCAGGGCATCGAGCAGCTCCTCGAGATGATCCTCCTCACCTCCGAAATGAAGGAATTAAAGGCCAATCCAAACCGCCCGGCCAGGGGCACCATCGTCGAAGCCAGGCTCGACAGGGGGCGCGGCCCCGTCGCCACCGTGCTCATCCAGTCCGGCACCATCCACGTGGGCGATACGATCGTGGCGGGCACCGCCTATGGGCGCGTCCGCGCGATGCTGAACGACAAGGGCGAGCCGGTCCCTTCCGCAGGCCCCTCCATCCCCGTGGAGCTCATCGGCTTTTCCGACGTTCCGGAGGCCGGCGATACGCTCAACGTGGCAGACGACGACCGCCTTTCGCGCCAGGTGGCGGAAGAGCGGCGCGACCGCATCAAGGCCCAGCAGCTCAAGGCCATGTCGAAGGCCACCCTGGAAGACCTCTTCAACCAGATCGCCCAGGGCCAGGTCAAGGATTTAAACATCATCGTCAAGGCCGACGTTCAAGGCTCTGTCGAAGCCGTCCGCCAGGCGCTCGAAAAGCTTTCGAACGAAGAAGTGCGCGTGAAGGTCATCCACGGCGGCGTGGGCGCAATCAACGAGTCAGACATCATGCTGGCCGCGGTTTCCGGCGCCATCGTGGTGGGCTTCAACGTAAGGCCGGAAGCGAAGGCGAAAGAGAACGCAGAGCGCGAAAAGATCGATCTTCGCCTCTACCGCATCATCTACGACGCGATCGACGAGATCAAGGCGGCCATGCTGGGTATGCTCACGCCAAAGTTCAAGGAAACCGTTCTGGGCCACGCCCAGGTTCGCCAGGTCTTCCGCGTCACCGGCGCTGGCACCATCGCTGGCTCCTACATCACCGATGGCCTGGTGCGCCGCAACGGCCAGGTGCGCCTGCTGCGCGATAACATCGTGGTCTTTGAGGGCAGGCTCTCCTCCCTCAAGCGCTTTAAAGACGATGCCCGCGAAGTCGCCACCGGCTACGAGTGCGGTATCGGCCTTGAAAACTATAACGACATTAAAGAAAACGACGTCATCGAATGCTTCGTGATGGACGAGATCGAGCGCCCGGCCTAATCAAGAAAGAGCGCTCCCCTCAAAAACCTACAAGAAAGAGAAAAAAAGAATGCCCGGATTTGAAAGGGTCGACCGCCAGACCGAGGAGATCCGCCGCGGGGTGGACGCCATCCTTCGAGAGCTCAAGGATCCCCGCATCCCCGCGATGTTCTCGGTCATCGGCGTGGACCTCACCCGCGACCTCAAGTTTTGCAAGATCAAGCTCAGCACGCTCGAAGATGGCGAGGCCGAGCGCCGCGCCTTCCTAAAGGCCTTAAAGGGCGCGACGGGCTTCATCCGCAGGGAGCTTGGCAGGCGCGTCTTCCTGCGCTCGATGCCGGAGCTCAGCTTTGCGCTCGATGATTCCATCGAGCACGGCATGCGCATACAAAGCCTCCTGAACCAAATCTCCTCAAAGCCCGAATCCCACGATGAGGGGGGCGAAGAAGATGACGGGAATTGACGCCCTGAAGGCAGCCCTTCAAGGCGCCCGGCGCGTGGCGCTTCTTGCGCACGTTTCGCCGGATGGCGATGCGATCGGCTCCTGCCTTGGCGCGATGCATGCCTTAAGAGGGGCGGGCCTGGAGGCCCACCCCTTTTGCGCGGACCCTCTGCCCCCTGATTTTGGCTTTTTAGAGGGTTTTGGGGCCTTTTTGCCGCCCTCTGAGGCGAGCGGGTCCTTCGATTTAGCCTTCGCCCTCGACGTTTCCTCCCTTGACAGGCTCGGCCCCGCGCAGGGCCTTTTCGATGCGGCAAAAGCCCGCTTTTGTATCGACCATCACCAAAGCAACGACCTTGACTGCGATAAAATCGTGGATGAAAAGGCCGCCGCCACGGCTGAAATCCTATTAGACCTTATCAAAGCGCTGGACCTGCCCCTAACAAGGCCCGCCGCCATGGCGCTTTATACCGGCCTTTCGACCGATACGGGCAATTTCTCGTTCGAGTCCGTCCGCGAAGGCACGCTGCAGGCCGCGGCGCTCTGCTTGAAGGCCGGCGCCGAGCCGGAAATCATCACGCGCGCGCTCTATCGCACGCGAAGCCTTTCGCATCTCAAGCTCCTGGGCCTTGCGCTAAACAAGCTCGAAACCCATGCGGGCGGCCAAATCGCCCTCATCGCCTTAAGCGAAGAAGACCGCCTTTTGGCGAGCGCCGGCGAAAGCGACTACGAGGGCATCGTGAACTACGCCTCGGAGCTCAAGGGCGTCGTCGCGGCCGCGCTGCTCTCTGAGCGGCCGGGCGGCCTGCGCTGCTCCCTGCGCTGCCAAGCCCCCATAGACTCCGCCAAAATCGCCGCGATCTTTGGCGGCGGCGGGCACGCGCGCGCCGCCGGCATGCGCCTGCAGGGCTTCTCGTCGCTTCACGAGGCCAAAACGGCCGTGCTCCGGGCGCTGAAGGGGGCTCTTTAATTTGCTTGACGGCTTTTTGAACTTTTTAAAGCCCCCCGGCATGAGTTCCTTCGACGCGATCCGCTTCCTCAAAAGGCTGCTGCCAAAAGGGCACAAGATCGGCCATATGGGCACTCTCGACCCTCTGGCGGCCGGCGTTTTGCCCATAGCTCTTGGGGGCGCGACGCGCCTTTTCGACTATGTGAGCAACAAGGAAAAGCGTTATATCGCGGAAATTCGCTTCGGGGCCGAAACGAGCACGCAGGACGCAGCCGGCATCATCACCAAAACCGCGCCTCCGCCTGAAATCGACGCGGTTTTGCCCCTCCTTCCCTGCTTTATCGGTGAAATCGAGCAGATCCCAAGCCCGTATTCGGCCATCCACGTGGGCGGCAGGCGCGGCTATGAGCTGGCACGGGCGGGCGAAGCCGTCGTCATGCCCCCAAGGCGGGTGCGGATTGACGCCATCGAGCCGCTTGGCTCCTTCTCGCCAAACAGCCTAACCCTCTCGGTTCGCTGCGGCCGAGGCACCTACATCCGAAGCCTTGCCGAGGATATCGGCCGCGCCGCCGGAAGCCGCGCCTACCTCGCGATGCTCCTGCGCGCCGAAAGTGGCCCCTTTACGCTGGAAAATGCCCAAAGCCCCGCAGAACTTCTTGCTGCGGCCGAACCCTGCAAGTGGCAGCTCTTGCCCATGGACTTCCCCCTGGAAGCGTTACCGAAGGCGGTTCTGCCTGAATCCCTCCTCAAAAGGGTGCAAAACGGCGCGGCGGTTCCAAACGAGTTCGGCATCGCGGAAGGGAACTGCTGCAGGGTCTATATCGGGCCGCGCTTCGCCGGCATCGCCCGGGTGCAAGAGGGCTTTTTGCGCTTTCAAGCCATGCTTTTGCGAGAATAAGCAAGGTCTCCTGGGCGCAATCGGCCCTTAAGCAGGGGAGCAACTCCCCCGCACCCCCTCAAGGGCAGCTTCCGGAATGCTTTTTCCTTTGTGCAACCATTTTAGGCTTTGCGTCCCCTCCACGGGTACGCCGCCCTCGGGCGGGATTATGCCCTTCCGCAGCGGTGATGGTCATCAAGAACGGCACCACCCAAAGCCTGGCTTCGTCCTAGGAAGCGAAGGCGAAGGCCCAGGCCAAAAAGCGCCGCCAAGCCAAGCGCCGCTTGGGTTTGACGCAGGGGCTTGAGTTACGGCCTCGGGGGGGGCGGGCCCGGAGGCCTTGCCTCCGGGGGCGGCTGCGGTATGGCTGCAGGCCGAACCGCCAGGTTCGAGCCAGCGCCTTC
>JAITTC010000145.1 GCA_031287285.1 Christensenellaceae bacterium | reverse complement strand
CGTGCGCGACCAAAATCTCTGGGCCGTTCAGTTTCACCCCGAAAAGAGCGGCCAAGCGGGCCTGCAGCTGCTCTTAAACTTCGTGAGGCTTTGCCAGAAGGAGGAAGACCATGCTCGCTAAGCGCATCGTTCCCTGCCTTGACGTGAAGGACGGCCGCGTGGTCAAGGGCATAAGCTTCGTAAACCTCGTGGACGCAGGCGACCCCGCGGAGTGCGCCAAGGCCTACGACGAGGCTGGAGCTGACGAGCTCGTGCTCCTGGATATCACCGCGAGCAGCGACGACCGCGCCATCATGCTCGAAACCGTGCGCAAGGTGGCCAGGGCGGTTTCGATTCCGTTTACCGTGGGCGGCGGTATCCGCAGCGTGGAGGATTTCTCAATGCTCCTGAGAGCCGGGGCCGAGAAGGTTTCGATCAATTCCTCCGCGGTGAACAGCCCGGGGCTGATCCGCGACGCGGCTCGGGTCTATGGCAGCCAATGCGTGGTGGTCGCAATCGACGCCAAGCGCTCGCCAATCGGCTGGGAGGTCTACACACACGGCGGGCGCAGGCCGACCGGCATGAACGCGGTCGATTGGGCCAAGCTCGTGGCGCAAAAGGGCGCAGGCGAGCTGCTCGTGACTTCTATGGACGCGGATGGCCGCAAGACCGGCTATGATCTGGAGCTCACCCGCGCGATGACTTCGGCGGTCGATATTCCCGTGATCGCCTCAGGCGGCGCGGGCACGGTGGAGCACTTTTATGACGTTTTAAGCTACGCCGGGGCCGACGCGGCACTGGCCGCCTCGTTATTCCACTTCAAGCAGCTTGAAATCATAGAGTTAAAGCGTGAGCTTGCCTCGCGCGGGCTTTGCATGCGGATTTAGGCCTTTTTTAGAATTTCAAGGCGGGGGCTTGCGCTCCCGCCTTTTGTTATGGTATGATCTTGCCCATAAAAGGCCCTATGGGGCCGACGACGAAAGGAAGTGTGGGTTTGATGTCGGTCGCTGTGGTGATTTCGGCTTAAAACCACATAGCCCGGCGGAGCTTGAAAGGGGGAGGCGCAGCCTCTTTGCTTTGTGCCCGCCGTAAAACGGGAACCTTTCGTAAAAAACTGCATGTGCGGGATACGATGGCTGTCGTATCCTTTTTTGTGCTTCAAAAAACCAAGTAAAAGGGGAATTCGCATTGAAACTCCATCAATATGGCTACCAAGGCCCAGAAACCTTCGAAGGCGGGCTGATTCCGGGGCGCGTCATAGAACTGAGGCGCGAGCTGTGCACGGTGCTTTGCGAGCAAGGCGAGGTGCAGGCCGTGCCAAGGGGCGCTCTGCTCCATGAAGCGAAGCCAGGGCAGCTGCCCTGTGTGGGCGATTTCGTGCTGCTGCGCTTTAACCAGAGCGGCCCTTCGCCCATTCACGGGCTTCTGCCGCGCAGAACCGTCTTTTCGCGGGCTGATTTTTCGGGCCATATCGCGGGCTACGCAAAGACGGTCCTCGAGCAGGTCGTCGCGTCGAACTTCGACTATGTTTTTATTCTTTCTTCACTCAATCAGGACTTTAACCTAAACCGCATCCGGCGCTATTTAAGCCAGGCGCGGCAAAGCGACGCGGAACCCGTGGTGCTGCTGACCAAGGCGGACCTTTGCGCGGATTGGGAAGGCAGGCTCGCGGAGCTTCGCGCCGCCATGCCGGGCGTTGCTGCGGTCGCGCTTTCGAGCAGAACCGGCCTGAACATGGAAGGGCTGCTGCCTTACCTGACGCCCGGGCGAACCCTGGTCTTCCTCGGCATGTCGGGCGTGGGCAAGTCCTCGCTGCTGAACGCCCTCATGGGCCATGATGTGATGGGCACGGCGGCCATTCGCGAGGACGACGGCAGGGGCCGCCACACCACCACGCACCGGCAGCTCTTCATGCTGCCCTCCGGCGCGATGGTCATCGACACGCCGGGCATGCGCGAGCTCGGGCTAATCGGCGGGGGCGAAGGCGTCAGCACCGCGTTTTCAGACGTGGAAGCGGTTTTAAGGCGCGGCTGCAGGTTTTCTGACTGCTCGCATGGGAACGAGCCCGGCTGCGCCGTGCAGGCTGCGCTTGAAAGCGGCGAGTTAAGCTGCGAAAGCTGGCAGGCCTATTTGAAGCTGAAGCGCGAAGCGGCCATTATGGAGGATAAGAGCGCCTTTATTCACGAAAAGCGCGAAAGAGGCAAGGAGATAGCGCAGTTTAGCAGGCGGCGCAAGAAGGAAGGCGGCAAACCATGAGGCCAATCATTGAGGTAGAGGGGCTGACCAAGAGCTTCCGGCGCTTCGAGAAGGAGCCGGGGCTGCTCGGCAGCGTAAAGTCGCTGCTTCGGCGCGAGTTCACCGAAAAGATCGCCGTAAGCGATTTTGATCTTCGTATTGAGCCCGGCGAGTTCGTTGGGCTGATCGGCCCGAACGGCGCGGGCAAGACGACGCTGGTGAAGATGCTCACCGGCATCATCGCGCCGACAAGGGGCGAAATCGAGGTCTTGGGCTTTTGGCCAAACAAGCTTGAAAACGCCTTCAAGCGGCAATACGCGGTGGTGATGGGGCAAAAAAGCCAGCTCTTTTTTGAGCTGACCCCAGTCGACACATTCGGGCTGTTCAAGGAGCTTTACGGCATCCGCGAAGAGGAGTATCGCCGGAACCTGAACTACTTCGTGGAGCTCTTTGACGTGGGCGAGCTGCTCAACGTGCAGGTGCGCACCCTGTCATTGGGCGAGCGCATGAAGATGGAGCTCATCGCCGCGCTGCTTCACGGCCCGCGCGTGCTTTTTTTGGATGAGCCAACCATTGGGCTGGACGCCGTGGCGCAGCGGCAGGTGAGGCTCTTCCTGCGCGAGGTCAACGAAAGGCAGGGCACCACCATCCTGCTCACCTCGCACTACATGGAGGACGTTCGCAGCCTTTGCCGCAGAAGCGTGGTGGTGGGCGAGGGGAAGAAGCTCTATGACGGCGAAACCGACGCGCTCTTCCGCAGCTTTCAGCGCGAAGAGGGCGAGGAGATCGGCCTGATTGTGGAGCGGATCTATGCGATGGGGGAAGGGGCATGAAGAAATACCTTGTGATTGCCCAAACCGCGTTCAAGGCGCAGATCGTCTACCGCTTTGATGTGGGGATGACGGCCTTGGCCACGCTGTGGAAGCTGCTCTTTGCCTGGATTCTGTGGGGCGCGATCTTTGAGGGGCGCCAGAGCGTAAGCGGCTTCAGCTTCCAGACCATGCTGGCGTATTACCTCGTGGTTTCGTTCCTTTCATCGATGGATCTGTCTTCGGGCGTGAGCTTTGAGCTAAGCAACCGCATTCGAGGGGGAACGTTTTCGAAGTTCATGGTGCTGCCCGCGAGCCCGCAGCTGCAGTTTTTGGCGCAAAGCCTTGGCTCCAGCGCCTATTACGCGCTGTTTGCGCTGCTGGCGGCGCTGGGCTGCGCGCTACTTTTTCGGATTCGCGCGGGGTTTTCAGCGGGCCCGGCAGAGATCCTTTGCGCGCTGTGCTTAGCCATCCTGGGGCTGATCTTCATGGTGAGCTACCATTACTGCATTGGGCTGCTGACCTTCAAGTTTCAGGAAATCTCGTTCTTTTTGCACATGCAGGGCAATCTGATCGCCTTTGCCACCGGGGCGATGCTTCCGCTGACGCTGCTGCCAAAGCCCGTGCTCGATCTATTGAGCGCCTTGCCATTCCCGCATGTGGGCTACCTGCCGGCCATGCTCCTCACGGGGCAGGCAGGCCTTGTAGAGGGGCTCAAGGGCTTCGTCGTCCTCTTGCTTTGGACGGCGGGGCTCATGGCCGCCAACCGGCTGCTCTATGAGAGGCTGAGGGTTCAGTACGACGGGGTGGGCATATGAGGAGGAATCTTCGCTTTATTTGGCTGCTGACGAAGCTGCGCCTGGCGCATACGATGGTGTTTCGCGTGAGCTTCTTCGGCGCGTTTTTCGCGGACGGTGCCCTGTTCCTGGTGCAAATGCTGGCGTTCAGCCTCATTTATGGGCAGGTGGACGGAATCGGCGGGTGGAGCCGGGGCCAGATGATGATCTTCATCGGCAGCTTTTCGATGCTCAACGGGCTGAGCATGTTCTTGTGCTTCTTTGGGCTGGCGGATCTGCCCAGAAAGATCCGCGAAGGCGGGATTGATCTCTACCTCACAAAGCCTGGTAACCCGCTGCTTCGGCTGAGCTTTGAGAGCATGGATTTAGGCTCGGCGCCGCTCCTGCTGCTCAGCGCTTTCATCGTTGCCCATGGCATGGCGATAGAGGGGATAATGCTAACGCTGCCCTTGATCCTTTATTACGGCGCCCTGATCTTAGCCATGGGCCTGCTCTATTACGACATGGAGCTGATCCTGCGCACGATCCCCTTCTTCGTGATCTCGGCCACGGCCATCGAGCGGCTGGAGGGCGATATGCTGACGCTCAACTTTAAGATCCCCGGCGTGCTGTATAAAGGGGGTTTTAAGCTGCTTTTCTACTTCGTTTTGCCCTATGGCATCATGGCCACGGTGCCCACGGAGGCCTTAAGCGGGGTGCTGGGGCCCTGGGGGCTTGCCTATGCGCTGGCCATCGTGGCGGGATTTACGGCATTTGCGCTATGGTTTTGGGGCCTTGGGCTTAGGAACTACAAGAGCGCGAGCAGTTAAGGGACTACGCAAAGGATGCTCCAAAAGGGATCTGAAATGGAAGGCGGACGCAAGCTTTTGGCTTGGCGCCCGCCTTCATGAAGGAGGAAACCCTGTTTGGTGATAGGAAGGCCGTCAAAGGCTCGTTAAAAGCGAACAAAGGGGCTGAAATCGAAGGGCTTCGCGAAGGGGTTTTGATCTTCTGCCCGAAGCATGGTGTTGATGCAGTGAATGCTTTGGCCGTTTCTCGGGGGGCCGTGCTTGACGGCCGCGGAACCCAGGGCGATGGCCATATCCACGATCGAATCGTTGGTGGAGCCGCCGGCGCGAACCGAAGGGATTGAAAACAGTCCGTTTTCTGCCGCGTAAGCCTGCGCGGCCAGGCACTCCGTCACGGTGCCTACCTGATTTGGCTTGAAGATGAAGCCGCCGATCACGTCCGCCTTCACCGCCTGGCGAAGGCGGTCTATATTGGTTACGGTTAAGTCGTCGCCGATTAAAACCGTGCGCGTCAGGCGCTTTTTTGCCTCCTGCCAGCCATTCCAGTCGTCTTCTTGCACCGGATCTTCGATGTAGAGGAAGGGGAAGCGCTCGGTTAGCTTTTCGTAATAAGAAAGGAGCTCGTCAAGGGCTAGCTGCTTAGAAAGGAACTGATAAAGGCCGCTTTTCTCATCGTAAAACTCGCTGGCCGCACAGTCCGCCGCGAAGGCGATCTTGTCGAGGAAGCCCGCGCGCTTGGCCGCTTCTTCGATGAGCTCAAAGGCTACGATCGGATCCTGCGAGGGGCACTGCCAGGAGGAGAGGGAGCCCGGGGTGGCGGGTTCACCACCCTTGAAGTCCTGAATCACATAGGGCATCTGCGCA
>JAITTC010000056.1 GCA_031287285.1 Christensenellaceae bacterium | reverse complement strand
AGATCTCCAGCCGATTCCGGCGAGGTTCTGCGATGAGCTGAAGGTTCTGGTCCTTCGGATGCTGTCGCTGGAAGCATCGACCCGACCGAAGGCACGAGAGATTCGCCGTTTCCGTGTAGGCGGATCTTCCAGAATGCAGAGGGCTGGCGCACCGGAGCCCTGTTTTCGGGTGCCTCCACCTGCGGCGCGGGAGCGGCCCGCGTCGAGCCGCCCATCGGGCGCGGGGCGCCGGGGGCCGCCGCACGGGGGGCGCGGGGGTCGATCGGCGGCTGGCCCGCCTTTTGGCGGTTGACCAGCGCATTTGGGTCGTTGGGGTTTGGGATGAAGGGCCTGGGCGCGTAGACGCCGGGCCGCTGGGGGCGCGGCGGGGCTGCCGGGCGAACGGGCTGCGAGGCAGCCGCTGTTTCGCTGGTCGGCTGGTGCTCGGCCCTGACGGCCGGGGCTTCCGGCTCGAAGACCTGCGGGTCTGCCTGTGCGGCATCGGCCTGAACCGCGCCGCCCTCGGGCGATGGCTGCTCTTCGCCTTCGTCAAAGCCGCGCACGCCCAAAAGCGCGGCCTTGATGGCCCGCTCCTGCGCGTTTTCGGCGGCGAGGCGCTCTTCCTCCTCGCGGGCCTTCTGGCGTTCTTCCAAGGCCGCCTGCTCCTGCGCGCGAAGGCCTTCCTCGATTTGGCGCAGGCGCAAAATAGCCTCCTGCGCGCTTTTGCGCGTGGCGGCGATGCCTTCCATCAGGGCTTCCGCCCCGGAGCCCAGCTGCTTTGCCGCGTCTTGAATAGAGATTTTCGTCATTTCCTGCGTGACCCTCCCGCGAATTTCATGGATGCAAAATCCTTGAGTTTTATTTTGGTTCTTCTTGCCCGGCAAGCGCTAAAATCGCGCCGCCAAGGCCTTTATCTTGAAGGGCTGCGGCCATCGAGCCATGTTTGCCGATGCCCGTGCCCAAATCCTCGATCAAGATCAGGGGAATTTCGTGATGCGCGGCGAGCCTTTTTATTCGGTCTGCCGTGTTTTTGCCGGCCTGCTCGTCTAAAAGCAGCAGGGCTGCGCTCTTTGCCTGCGCTGCCTGAACGATCGCGTCCTGCCCAAGGGCGAGCTTGCCGGCCTTTGCGGCAAGCGAGAGATAGCCCTTAATCTTCGCCTTCGGGCTTAGGGTCTGGGACATAGCCTTCCATCTCCTTGGCGAGCTGCGCGTAGATCTCAGGGGCGATGGGATGCTCCAGCGCGCGCTCCAGGGCCCTCGTCTTTTCAGCCTTCTTGAGGCAGTCCCCGTGGAAGCAGACGTAGGCGCCGCGCCCCGGGGCCTTGCCGCGCGGATCGAGCGAGATCTCGCCTTCCTTGCCCCGCACCACGCGGATGAGCTCCTTTTTGGGCTTCATCTCGCGGCAGCCCACGCACATGCGCATGGGAATCTTGCGCTGTTTCAATCCTCCTGCACCCCCAGGGATTCTTCGACCTGCGACTGGGACTTGATATCGATCTTCCAGCCGGTGAGCTTGGCCGCCAGGCGGGCGTTTTGGCCTTCCTTGCCGATCGCGAGCGAAAGCTGGTTATCTTGCACGATGACCTTGGCCGCCTTTTCTTTTTCGTTGACGAACACGCCGATGACCTTGGCGGGGCTCAGGGCGTTTGCGATGTATTCAACCGGGTCTGACGACCACTTGATGATGTCGATCTTTTCGCCGCTGAGCTCGCCTACGATGCTGTTTACGCGGCTGCCGCCGGGGCCCACGCAGGCGCCCATCGGATCGACCGAATTGTCGGTCGAGTAGACCGCCATCTTGGTGCGCGAGCCTGCCTCGCGCGCGATGGACTTGATCTGCACCACGCCCGAGTGGATTTCGGGCACCTCCATTTCGAAAAGGCGCTTGACCAGCCCAAAGTGCGTGCGCGAAACCATCACGGCAAGGCCGCGGGGCGTGCGCGTGACCTCGAGTACATAGACCTTGATGCGATCGCCGGGCTTTAAATGGTCGCCGTCGATCTGGTATTGCTCGTTCAAGATCCCTTCGGTGCGGCCGAGCTCGACGAAGACGGTCTTGCCCTCGATGCGCTGCACCACAGCCGTTAGAATCTCGTTTTCTTTTTCGACGTATTCGTCGTAGATCACCCCGTGCTCCGCCTCGCGGATGCGCTGCATGACGACCTGCTTGGCCGTTTGCGCCGCGATGCGCCCGAAATTGCGGGGGGTAACCTCGATTTCCAGAATGTCGCCGGGGGCGTAATAGGGGCGGATCAGCTGCGCCGCCTCGACCGAGATTTCAAGGTTTGGGTTATCGACCTTTTCGGCCACGGTCTTTAAGGCGAACACCCCGATGGTGCCGGAAATGGGGTCGATGGAAACCTTGACGTTCTGCGCGGAATCGAAATTGTGCTTAAAGGCCGAGATCAGGGCCTGTTCGATGGCGCTGATGATGACCTCTTTTTGAATGCCCCTGTCTTTGGCGATGGCGTTCAGAGCCTCCACAAACTCGGCGTTCATCTAAGATTCATCCTCCTTATGAAAGTCCCCGTCGCCAAGGAGCGGCGCGGCCTTCGCGATTTCCTTCAGGGTGAAGCGCAGCTCTTCCGCGCCGGTATGAATAAGAACCTCCTCGTTTTCAAGGCCGATGAGCTCGCCGCTGAAGGCCTTGTGCCCGTCCCGCGCGCGGTAGAGGCTGATTTTGATCCTCTTGCCCTTGGCGCGAAGGTAATCCCGCTCGGTTTTGAGCGGGCGGTCAATTCCCGGGGAGGAAACCTCTAAATAGTCGAAGTCAAGCTCTGCGACCAGGCCGTTCAGCCTCCTGTGAAACGCCTCGCAAAGC
>JAITTC010000004.1 GCA_031287285.1 Christensenellaceae bacterium | reverse complement strand
GTTCCTCGCCTGCGGGCTCGACCCGAAGAAAAACATCATGTATTGCCAAAGCCATGTGCCGGCGCACGCGGAGCTTGGCTGGCTGCTCAGCTGCCACACCTACATGGGCGAGCTCCAGCGCATGACGCAGTTTAAAGATAAGTCCCAAAGGCATGAAGATAACATCAACGCGGGACTCTTTACCTACCCAGTTCTGATGGCCGCCGATATTTTGCTCTACGGCTCGCATTTGGTGCCCATCGGCGACGACCAGAAGCAGCACCTTGAGATCTGCCGCGATATCGCGATCCGCTTCAACAACGCCTATGGCGATACCTTCGTGGTGCCGGAAGCCTATATTCCCAAGGTCGGCGCACGCGTGATGTCGATCACCGAGCCCACGGCCAAGATGTCAAAATCCGGCGAAGAAGGCTCTTACATCGCCATTTTAGACGAACCCGACGCAATCGCCCGCAAGCTTCGCCGCGCCGTGACGGACTCAGACGGTGAAATCCGCTTCGACCCAGAGAATAAGCCCGGGGTTTCGAATCTCTTAACCATTCTGCACGCCTTCACCGGCGAATCGATCGAGGCGCTGGTCGCAAAGCTCAGCGGCAAGGGCTATGGCGAACTCAAATCTGCCGTAACCGAGGCCTGCGTCGCCGGCCTTTCCCCCGTGCAGGCCGAATATAAGCGAATCCTCAACGAAAAAAGCTTCCTTGAAGACGTCATGCGCGATGGCGCAGAAAGGGCAGGTGCAATCGCCCACAAGACCATGCTCAAGGTGCGCAAGCGCTTAGGGCTGGCGCCCTACAAACTTTAAGAAACTAGCAGCGGCCCCGCTTTTCGCGGGGCCGCTGCCTTACCTCAAAAGAAAGGCGGCTTGATCTGAAAGATGCAGCCCGCTTCACAAAAAGAGCTCTCGGCGCGCATCCCCGCGCTGGATGGGATTCGCTCCATCCTGATGCTCCTTCTGATGTTCTTCCACTTCTGGCAGCAGGACTGGATCGCCACGCCTTCGCTTGCGCTCGGGCCTTTTTACATCAACGGCTACCTGATCGCGGCGCTCGGCTTTCTCGGCGTCGAGGTGCTCTGTGTGCTCAGCGGTTTTTTGCTCTATCTCCCCTTGGCGGGCGGCAAAACCATGCGGCCTGGCGAGTTCTTCCTTAAGCGCTTCGTGCGCGTCTACCCAAGCTACCTGCTCGCGCTGCTCGTCTGCGCGCTGCTTCCTCTTTCGCCCTTCACCAGCCTAAAGGAATGGCTCTTTCAGCTCGGCGGGCACCTGCTGTGCCTGAACCTGCACCCAGCCTTCCTGTTCGACCGGTTCAACGGCGTGTTCTGGTTCGTTTCGTTAGAGCTTTGCTTTACCCTGCTCTTCCCGCTGCTGGTGCCTGCCATGCGCAAGGCCCCCACGTTGACGCTGCTTGGCTGCGCCCTTGCTTGCATCCTCTTTCGCGCGTGGATGCTGCGCCTTTCGGACGAGACTAGAATTTGGCAAAATCAGCTCCCCGCGATGCTCGACTGCTTCGTCGCTGGCATGTTCACGGCCCATGTCGCGCACCTTTGCAGGGAATTGCCGCGCCGCTTCGGCTCCGCCGTGTTTTTTGCGGGCGCAATGCTCTTTGGCTATGTCTTCATCGCAATCGGCTTCCATCTTGGGCAAAACATCGGCGGCACCTCGGGCACGCAATACTATCAGTCGCTTTACCGCCCGCTGACCACCCTAGCGGGCTGCCTCATGATCGGCGGCGCGGCGCTCGCGCCCGAACCCTTTCAAAGGGTGCTCGGCTGCAGGCCGCTTGGCTTTATCGCGATGATCTCTTATAACCTCTTCCTCTGGCACCAGTGGCTTTCGGTCAAGATCAAGTTCTGGATTTGGGGCTTTACGCCGGGCATGCTGCCCGATGAATACGCAGCCCTGCACCCCGGCTGGCAGGTCTGGCACATGCTCGCCTCCTTCGCCCTGTCCATCCTGCTGGCCACGCTGGCGACCTTTCTCGTCGAACGGCCGCTGATCCGCCTTTTGCAAAGAAGGAAGGCGCGGCGCACCTCCGAAGAAGCCGTGTCTTCTAGCCTCTAGACTGCTTTGTACTTCGCGAGCAGCAGCTTATTTAAGCCTATACAAGCCAGCGCTAAAGTCTCCACAGCTTTGGCACCAACTTTGATTGCAAAAAAGGGCGATTCCGCTAAGGAATCGCCCTTTTTTGATGAGGCCTTTGCGCATACCTGCTGGATTGCTTCGTCGCTTGCGCTCCTCGCAATGACGAAGTAAAATCGTGCGCTTCTCGCAATGACGAGGTCGAACTGATAACATGGCGCCGCGTCGTACCCTTCTTCGTCATTGCGAACGGCAGTGAAGCAATCCAGCGTCCCCTTTTTTAATGAGGCCTTTGCTGATTTATCCGCGAATTCTCTTGATCCCCCAGGCCAGCGTGCCGGGCAAGACGGCCGCAAGGCCGAGCAGGGCCGCCCACAAGGCCAAATTCGCCTCGTCGCCGGTTTTGGGCACCTCATTTCCCCCAGAACCTGGCCAGGGCGTGGCGCTCGGCGAAGGCTCCGGCGTGGCGCTCGGCGAAGGCGTTGTGTCGGCCTCGCCGCCAATCATGCCATCCCCGCCGCCAATCACGCCGGGGTTCTTCTTCCAATTCGCGGTCAGGGTGATGTTCCCCGTCGTGCCGCTCGGGATGGTGTAGCTCGCGGTGGGCGTCGTCAGGTCGGTGATGCCCGCGTCTGCGTAGTCGACCGTCCAGCCCTCAAAGGTGTAGCCGTTTCTGGTCGGGTCGCCGATCGCGATGGGGAAGGTATCCGTATTGGAATAGCTCGCCGGGTTG
>JAITTC010000269.1 GCA_031287285.1 Christensenellaceae bacterium | reverse complement strand
CGTGCGCACTATGCACGGCAGTCTGGTGGCCGTTCTTAAGATGTTCAGACCCGACTGCCACGTCACTACGCGACTGCCCCAGTATGTCAAGCCTGATCTGTACACGCCTAATGACAATGATGTAGAGGCTATCATACGTGCCACGCAAGGCACAGAGCTCTTCAAAGCTATCTTGCTCAGTGCGTTTGGCTCACTGCGCCGAAGCGAGATAGCTAAGCTGCCAGCAGACCGCATGCAGGGTCAACTGTTGTATGTGCTAAAAGCAATGGTCGAGGGGCCGGAGCATATCTGGATCATCAAAGACCCGAAGACTAAGGCGGGTAAGCGCGTGGTGGAGTTTTCAGCAGAAATCGCGGCGCATTTCACTTCTACCAATGGCTATCTTTGCGATCTAGAGCCCAACCAGATTACACGTCAGTTTGAACGTTTACTCAAAAGGCTAGATATCCCTCATTTTCGCTTCCATGATCTGAGGCACTATCAAGCATCCATCCTCCACGCACTCGGTGTTCCTGACCAATACATCATGGAGCGTGGCGGATGGGAAACAGAGGAGGTCATGAAGCGCGTTTATCGTGATGCACTTCCAAATATGACCACCGCAGCAGCCCAGATCGGAAATGCTCATTTTACCCGCATTCTCGGGAATGCTACAGGGCAAGATGAGAAATCGACGTGAAAAGCAACGTTTTGTAATGCAGCATTTTTCGTGAGTAATTTCGTGAGTAATGCTACTCTCAAAAAGGCATTCCCATTCGCAAGTTTGAGAACTACTCGCAAAAACGAGAATAAAAAAGCGCTGCAATACAGGCAAAAAAGAAGAACGGCTGAATTTCAGTCGTTCTTCTGTGGTCGAGGTGACAGGATTTGAACCTGCGACCTTTTGGTCCCGAACCAAACGCGCTACCAAGCTGCGCTACACCTCGAAAAACAGGGAAGAATCCTTCTATGGAGTAGCCCCGCCCATTCTTTCGAATGGGCGGACAGCCACTTGGAGCCAACAAAGGGATTCGAACCCTTGACCTGCAGTTTACGAAACTGCTGCTCTACCGGCTGAGCTATGTTGGCGTTTCCGCAATCCTCATCAGCAGGAGGATAAAGTCAGGTCAGTATACCATAGCGCCCCCAGCTTAAGCAAGGGATCTGAGGCAATTAAAAAGGGAGCGGGCCACGCGCTGAGGCCGCCCGCCCCCTTCGCCATTCCCTTTAGTTGGTGCGTTCCTTGACCTTGGCGCGCTTGCCTACGCGTTCGCGCAAATAATACAGCTTTGCCCTGCGCACCTTGCCGCGGCGGACGACCGTAATCGAATCCACGCGCGGGCTGTGCAGCGGAAAGGTACGCTCTACGCCGATGCCGTAGGAAACGCGGCGAACGGTAAAGGTTTCGCGACTGCCGCCGTTGCGGCGGGCGATGACGGTACCCTCAAAGGCCTGCAGGCGCTCGCGGGTGCCCTCCACAACCTTCACCTGCACGCGAACGGTGTCGCCAATGGTGAACTCTGGAATGTCGGTCCGGAGTTGCTCGGTTTCGATGGCGCGAATAATCTCACTCATGGGGTTTCTCCTTCCCTGCGTAGACGTTCTTGCCGCTTCTGGCCCCGACCCCGGGGTGAAATGGCGGCAAACCGCCCGGCAGAGGACCATCCCATAAAACTCAACGGGCATCATTATAGCAGATTGCGCCATTGCGCGCAAGCCTCCGGCCGAATTTTTTACCGCCATGCAGCTTTTTCACCCCAAAGGTTCAGCCACACCGCGGAGTACCAATTCTGCAGCTCTTCCTGCGGGTTTTTGAGGGTTTCGATGGGCAAACCAAGCCTTTTCACGGTCGCAAACACGTCGATGCCCACGCTATGGAAGGCGGGCCGCGCCGCCCGTGGGTTGCGGCAGCCCTGGCCGGTCTTCCCGGCGCAGTTTTCGCACAGGGCGCAGTCCGACATCGAAAACGCGAGCGCGTCGCCGTCCCAAAAGGCCTGCTCCTCCACGGCAAAGGCCGCGTTTTGGGTGGTTTTCTTGTCGTTTGCGTGGATGATCAGCACCGCGCTGTACTTCCGCAGCAGGGGCTCGAATTCCCAGGGCTTGAGAAAACCCTCGCGCGAAGGGCAGGTGCAGCCCTTACCCCAATCCTCGCAGCCAAACATGCACTTAAGCAGCGTCCGCCCGTCGAAGACGATCTCGTCCGGCGTGACCGCCACGGCGTGAATCGCGCCCTTTTCAAGGGCCAGGTCGAGGTATTTTTTCGCCTTTTGCATGAAACTCACCCTCCCAGCATCTTCTTCGCCCTCTCGCGGTCCGCGGCGCTCAGCCGCACCCGCATCAGGCTGCCGTTTTCGCCATATTCCTCGCTTTGCAGCTGGCCTGCGCCGCGCAAAAAGGCCATCACTTCCCCGCGCGCATAGGGCACGAAGAATTCCTCCACAAACGAAGCTGCCAGCAGCTTTTCCTCTATTTTTTGCAAAAGCTCTTCGATGCCCTGCCCCTCCGTCGCGGAAATCAGCAGGGTATCCTCCCTTTCTGGCTGAATTTCGGGCGCGCGGTCTGCCTTGTTGAGCAAATAGAGCCTCGGCGTTTCCGCGGCGCCGAGCTCGCGCAGAACCTCCTCGACCACCTCGCCCTGCATGGCGAAGTGGTCGTCTGAAACGTCGCGCACGATGAGCAGCAAATCGGCGTGCGCTGCCTCTTCAAGCGTTGAGTGGAAGGCGCGCACCAGATCGTGCGGCAGCTTATTGATGAAGCCCACCGTGTCGGTCAGCAGGCAGCGCGTGCCGCCCGGCAGGCGAACGCGGCGCGTCACCGGGTCGAGCGTGGCAAAGAGCTTGTCTTCCGCCAGCACATCCGCGCCCGACAGGCGGTTTAACAGGCTTGACTTCCCGGCGTTCGTGTAGCCGACCAGCGCGGCCACGGGCATTTCGTGCCTCTCGCGGCGGCTGCGGCGAAGATCCCGCTGCCTTTCAAGCTCGGCAAGCTCCCGCTCGATGTCGGTCATGCGCCTGCGGATGCGCCGCCGGTCGACCTCGAGCTTGGTTTCGCCGGGGCCCCTGGTGCCGATGCCGCCGCCAAGGCGCGAAAGGGCGGTGCCAAGGCCGGTGAGCCTTGGCAGGCGGTAGCGCATCTGCGCAAGCTCCACCTGCAGTCTTCCCTCGCGCGAGCTGGCGCGCCGCGCGAAGATGTCGAGAATCAGGGCGGTTCTGTCGACCACCCTACAGGGCAGGAGCTCCTCGAGATTGCGCACCTGCGCGCCGCTGAGCTCGTCGTCGAAGATCATCAGGTCCGCGTCCAGGCTTTGGGCGATGAGCGAAAGCTCTTCCGCCTTGCCAGAGCCTATATAGGTCGCCGTGTCGACCTTCTGCCTGTTCTGGTTGAACCTGCCCACGACCTCCGCGCCCGCCGTTTCGGCCAGGCGCGAAAGCTCCATGAGCGCCTGGGAGTCCGGGCTGTCTCCAAGGCCGACGAGCAGCGCCCGCTCGGCTTTTTGCTCCGGCGCCGAGGCCTGCGATGAAATGCGCCTGTCGATCTCCTCGATGTGGCGCATGAACTCTTCCTGCGGGATGCGCTGAATCGGGTAGGCGCGGGTCAGCTCCACGGCAAGGCTCCCATCCTCGCTCATCTCGCCCAGGAAGGCCGCGCAAAGCCCGGCGGGCGAGCCATCCTCTGCCACGCCAAGGGCCGCCATCGCGTCGAAGCGGAGCCTTTTTAGCGACTGCAGGTCAACAGGCGAGAGCGTTGGGTCGCCGCCCGGGTGCGTATGCAGGCAGCGCAGGCCTGAAAGGCGGCCCAGGTCGCGCCTGAGGTGCATCCTCTCTAGGGGAACGCTGCGATCGGAACCGATCGTGATGTCGACCACATCGCCCTCGCGCGTCAGATACAGGCTGATTTCGCGGTTGATCCTGGCGCTGCAGGCCGCGAGCGCCCGCAGAAGCCCTTCCGGCGCAAACTCGTCTCGCTCAATCTCCATTTCGCCCAGCCTCTCGATCTCAGCCAGCAGGCTCGCGCGAATTCCTTCGGTGTTTCCCTTAACCACGAGCGTTTTCCCCTCCATTTCGCGGCGCGGCACGCGCCGCTTGCGCCCTTCGAGCTGGGCGATAGAGCAGCCCCTCTGCTTCAGAACGGCTCCGGCGGCAAAAGGGGCCCTCGCCCATTCCACCCGCCCGCCTTATTCGTTTGCCTCCGGAACCCCAGCCGCTTCGGGCGCCGCCGAGATCGGCAGGTTAATCCACCCGAGCAAGAGCGGCAGGCCGGTTTCCTTATCGACCAGCGCCAGCAAGAAGGGCTCGCTTAAGTTCATGTCGGTCGCGCTCTCGCCGATGTCGAATACGGCGGGCGTTAGATCGGGCTGCGCGGGTTCCTCCACGTTCAGGCCGCTTTCGCTGAGCTTTAGCCTCACCAGGGAGTCCAGGCGGTTGACGCCCAGCGGGAAGCCCTCCTGCTCGATGAAGGAAAGGCCTGCGTCTTGCGTAAAGGGCCTTTGCAGCCCAAGGAGCAGCAGATCCTCGCGCAGATCGACGCCTTCGCTCAGATCAAGGCTCGGGATCGTGAGCCTGAGCGGGCTTTCGTCAAGCTCCGTGCTCAGCAGCCATTCCGCGCCGTTTTCGCTCAGCAATTCCGCGATTTCGGGGCGGATATTATCACTGGGCAAAAGGAAGCGCAGCTCCGTTTTGCCGCCCTCCATGGGGATGGCCGCAAGCTGGAAGTTTTCATCCTCATAGTAGCCAAAAAGCCCTTCGGTATAGAGCATCCTCGTGGGCAAAAGGCCGCTCGGGGCGTCGAAGAAGCCATCGAAGCTCTCGCTGAACGGGAAGGCGGCGGCGAACTTCATCGCGGGCGCTGCGCCAGCCAAGAGATAGAGCCTGTCGGCCGGGGTGGTTTCGCCATAGAGCGCCGCAAAGGCGTCGCCCAGCTTGGCAGCCTCCGCGTTTGCGGCCTTCGTGCCGCCTTCTTCGCCAAAGGCAGCCCTTTCGGCCCCCACGGCCCCCGCAAGCCCTTCGATAAAGCCTGCCTTGTAGCTCAGCGGCTCGCCGAGCAGGAAGGCTGCGTATGGTTTGAACTCCAGGCTTTCAAGCAGGGCGGCATAGCCCTTCAGCGCCTCTGCCGGATCCGGCGACAGGCCGGTTTTTTCGGCGATTTCATCGGCGGTTTCCGATCCCGCGCCCAGCACCAGCGCGTCAAAGAGGGCAAACAGCGCGGCCGGCGATACGATCGCGTTGTCTGCCGTCCTCCCCTCCATCATCGCGGGCAGCAGCCGAAAGCCCAGGGCCTGCGCCTGAAGGGCGATTTCAGCCGCATTGCCCGGCAGGCCGCTTGGGGGCGTGTTTCCCGTGGTTTCAGGGCTCTGCTCCGGCGTTTCTGCCGTGGTTTCTGCGGGCGGCGTAGCGCCGCCTGCAGCCGGCGCGGCCACGCAGGCATTTAAGACGGGCGAAAGCGCGAGCAGCAGCGCGATGAAAGCCGAAGCTCGCTTCAAAAAAGACTGATTCATGGTTAGGATCCCCGCTTTCTTTCTCTTTCATCAATCCGAAGAAATTACTCCATCTCGTCGATCGTCAGCCCAAACGAGGGCAGGCACTCCTCTAAAAAGCGCTTCGCTTCCGGCAGCCCAATCGCTTCGACCTTCTGCCGCGTCTCCTTTTCGGCCCGAGAAAACTCGGCGTTCCCGGCCTTCACTTCCTCGATGCACTTGATGTAAGCGCAAATCGTATCGGCAGCCTTCACGCGCTGCCATTCCGGGTCGTTTTCGGGCTCCAGCAGCAGGCCGCGAAACGCCTCGCGCAGCCCCTCGGGCAGCGTGGCGTGCAGCTTCTTCGCGGCCAGGGCCTCGATCACCCCGAACGAGGCGCGAAGCTCGGGCGACGCGTACTTGATCGGCGTGGCGATATCCCCGGTGATGACCTCCGGCGCCTCGTGATAGAGCGCGAGCGCCGCCGCGCGGTCCGGGTTTGCTCCGCCGCCAAAGCAGAGGTTTTTATAGAGCGCCAGCGCGTGCGCCACCATGGCCACCTGGTGGCTGTGCTGCGCCACGTCCTCCTCTACGCTGCTGCGCATCAGGGGCCAGCGGCGAAGGTGCTTCATGCGAAACAAATACGCAAAAAAATGGTGCTTGGCCATCTCTTCCCTTCTTTCGCCAGGCAAAGGGCTTGACTTCCCCCAAAAATAGCCTTATACTGCGGGCAAACAATCGAATATCCTTGGTCGCTGGGGGAGCTTTCGCTGAGAGGAGCCGTTTTTTTCGGCTTTACCCTTTGAACCTGTTGTAGGTAATCCTACCGTAGGGAAGCGTTTTCGTCAAGGTCGGGCGTGTTTCGCCCGTCGCTGCGGCTTCGCCTCCCCTCCTCCTAAGTAACGGAAGACGGGGGCGTTTTTGTTTCCGGCGGCAAGGCAACGAAAGAAGGAAAATCCATGCTGGACTACCTATCCTTTACCTTTGGCAAGCTAGGCGAGCAAAACCCCGCCGTCTACGCTGCCCTGGCCATCTTGGCAGCCCTCTTTCTCGCGCTGTTCTTCTCGGCCCGCACGGTCAAATGGAATGCGCGCATGCTGGCGATGGCCTCGCTGTGCATCGCGCTTTCGTTCGTCCTATCCTGCGTGCGGCTCTACCGCATGCCGCAAGGCGGCTCCATCACCCTGGCCTCCATGCTGCCGGTCATGCTCTTCGCCTATGCCTACGGCTTCGGCCCCGGGCTCGTCTGCGCGCTGGCCTACGGCCTTTTGCAATTCTTTCAAGATATGTACATCGTGAACGTCTTCCAGGTTCTGCTCGACTACCCCCTGGCCTTCGCAGCGCTCTCGCTCTCTTCCCTGTTCCGCGGCTGGAAGAGCCCCCTCGCCCTGCCTGCCGGCGCGCTCCTTGGCAGCGCGGTTCGCGTGCTCATGCACGTGCTTTCGGGCGTGATCTTCTTTGCGGAGTACGCCGAGGGCTCGGGCCACGGCCCCATCGTCTATTCGCTGATCTATAACCTAAGCTCCGTGGGCATCGACGGCCTCATCGTGGCCGTGTTCGCCTGCCTGCCCGCCGTGCAGGGTCTAGCGGCCCGCATTTCAGCCCCCGCATCCGGCACGAAAAGCGCCTAGCGCTCCGCTCTTCTTCGTCATCGCGAGACGCACCCTTCTTCGTCATTGCGAGACGCACCCTTCTTCGTCATTGCGAGGAGCACAAGCGACGAAGCAATCCAGCAAGAACCCGCAAAGGCTTCTTCAAAAGAAGACGCTGGATTGCTTCACCGTCATTGCGAGGAGCGTAAGCGACGCGGCAAT
>JAITTC010000239.1 GCA_031287285.1 Christensenellaceae bacterium | reverse complement strand
AATCTCCCAGTTCGCTATCACGGCGCGCAGCTCCGTTTCCGCAAACGCCATCTTTTCTTCCCCCTCTTTGGGTATTTGCCTGCCATATAGGGCGAAGAAGAGCCTGGGGGAGCAGCCATAGCCCCGAACGAAGGTCTTGTACAACCCGGCATAGCTGCCAAAGCCGTATTCTGCAGCCGCATCCACGGCGGCGCGCCCAGCGCAGATCTCGACGATTGCGTGAAAAAGCCGCCTTTTCAGCATGTACCCATACGGCGGCAGGCCCGTTGCCCGCAAAAACAGGCTGCCAAACTGCCGCTCGGAATAGCCGGCCATCGCGGCGAGCTCCCGCACGCTGATTTTGGCCTTGATGTTGCGCTCAATGTAGCCAAGGCTTTCTTGGATGATTTTGCTATCCCTCATTGCCCTTCCCCCTTCCCCGCAGGATGCCCTCAGTATACGGCAAAGGGCGGGCCAAAACATTTCCGCCTTCGCGATCTTTCAGGGAAGGCCATCCGCAAAGCGCAGGGTATCCTCGATCCAGCAGTCAAAATACCACTCGATCGCATCGCTCAGCTCGCCGCTGCGGCCGCGGAGCTCAAAAAAGCTTTGCAGGTATTCGGTGAGATAGAAAAAGAACATGAAATAGGCATAAAAAGCGAGGCGACCGGGGCGCAGCTCATAGGGGATTGTCCCAATCCACGAGGGAATAGCGGCTGTCCTTTGCGATGACGTTGCCGCCCGCGTCGCCATGGGTGATGCAAAAGCCGGCATCATCCCCCCTGCAACGCTTTGAAAAAAGGGCAAGCCTCTCGGCTCGCCGCATGATCTTCGCTTGATTTTTGGCAAAAAGCGCATCGATTCGCGCGGCGGAAGCCTGAAACGGGTTGGATTTCAGCCGCTTCCATTGCTCAAAGAATCGTTCCGCCCGGCTTGGCGAGAAATCCTCGCGCGAAATGGCGAGCCCCTCGGCGGGCACGGCATAGACCCGCGCCAGCATGCGGTATTCCGCTGCCTTTGTCTGCGCATCCTGCCTGTTTTCACCGTCAATCCACTTAAAAACGCCCAAAGTGGCCGATCCGAAGCGCGAAAACAGCTCGCCGCCCTTGGTCTTTACGGCTTGGCTGATGAAATCGATTCCATGCTCGCAAAGATGCTCCATAACGGGGAAGCTGGCTTCATACACCGCGCTTTGCGTGGAATGATCGACCAATTTTAAGAAGAAGCGGCCGCTTTCCGCGTCGAGCCGCCAGGTTTCGCCGTAATATCCCCTCTTTGCGGGTGCAATGCGCGGCGAAGTCTGGAGGGCCTTCAGCCCATATTCCCTTTGAACGAACGCCGCCAAACCTTCGAGGTATTCGGCGCCGCGCTCCATGTTGCCGTGCACGCCATCTCACTTCCCAACCCTACTTTTTCTTCGCGCTTTCCTCGATGATTTCAAGCACGGCGTTCAGCCCGTTGCCCGAAGGCTCGCGGCACATGGCGTTGATGAAGCCTTCGCGCCCCGCGTAAAGCGCCTTCACCCGCGCCGCCAGGGTTTCGGCGCTTAGATCCTCTTGCCGCAGCACCATCGAAAGGCCGCGCTTTTCGAACGAGGCCGCGTTTTCGATCTGATCGCCCCTGCTCGTCGAGCCCTTTGGGTAGGGGATCAGCAAATTGGGCTTGCGAAGCGCCAAGATCTCGCAGAGCGTGTTCGCCCCGGCCCGCGAAACCAGCAGATCGGCGCAGGCGAAGGCCTCCGCCATCCCGTCGCTGAGGTATTCAAGCTCCACATAGCCGCGCATCGAAAGATTCGATTGATTTCCCTTGCCGCAGAGGTGCAGCACCTGAAATTCCGGCAAAAGCACCGGCAGCGCCTCGCGCAGGGCGTTGTTCAGGGCGACGGCGCCGGAGCTGCCGCCGGTGACCATCAGAACGGGCTTATTCGAATCCAGCGAAAAGCGGGCAAGTCCGTCCCTTTTCGTGCCCAAAAAGAGCTCGTCGCGCAGCGGCGTGCCCGTGTAAACGCCCTTTTTTAACAGCCTTGCGGTTTCCGGAAAGGCAGTGCAGACCTTTTTGGCAAAGGGCTGGCAGAGCTTATTGGCAAGGCCTGGGCTTAGGTCAGATTCATGGCAGATCAGCGGCACGCCGTTGAAAAAGGCGCCGAGCGCCACCGGCACCGAAACGAAGCCGCCCTTTGAAAACACCAAATCCGGCTTCAGCTTGCGCAATAAGGAAGATGCCTGCGCTGCGCCCTTGACCACCCGAAATGGATCTGAAAGGTTCTTTAAATCGAAATAGCGGCGCAGTTTGCCCGTGGCGATCGCGTGATACTTCACGCCCGGCACCGGCGAAACCAAATCCCTTTCCATGCCGGTTTCAGAGCCAATATAGAAAATCTCCCAGCCTCGCTGCAGCAGATGGGGAATCAAGGCGAGGTTCGCGGTCACATGCCCGGCGGTTCCGCCGCCGGTGAGCACGATGCGTTTCAATGGCGCAATCTCCTTTACGCTTTTTGTGCCGGGCTTAAAGGCATTCGCTTATGGCTATGCCGCGCGAAAGCGCCGCATTCTTCATCGGCGAAGCGCTTCCCTATGCTTCAAGCTAAGGCGGAAATCCGTTGCCGCGCTCTGCCCGCCAGGCGCCAACAGAGGCCGCCCGGCTTCACGAGATCTTCAAACCGCCGTCCAAGGCCGCAAAAAGGAATGGACTTCGTGCAGGGCGCAGCCCCATTTTTAGATCCGTCAGAGCGGGACCCTTCGGTAAAGCGGCATGCCCTATTGGGAAATGGCCGGTGGCCGAATGGGCCGCGTTGCTTTGGCAAGCCCCTCCTATTCCCTCGCGAAAAACAAAAAAAGCCGCGCACTTTCGATGAACTTTGCTTTTGCCATCATAATCGAAAGTGCGCGACGCGTCAAGTTTGGGTTTGCGGCGTCAGAGCCGCTTTAGGGCGGCTTCCAGGCGCTCCAGCGCCATTTGCAGCAGGGCGCGCGGGCAGGCGATGTTCACGCGCTGAAAGCCCTCGCCGCCCCTTCCGAACATCTCGCCGGCATCGACCCAAAGGCCCGCAGCCTCTAACATGAAGCGGTCGAGAGCCTTGCCCTCCATGCCGGTCGCGCGGAAGTCGAGCCAAACCAGGTAGCTGCCTTCTGGCTCGACGAGCCGAATCTGCGGCAGCCTTTCGCGCAGAAAGCCGCGCAGAAAATCCAAATTGCCCTTTAAATACGCCTTTAATTCCTCGAGCCATGGGCCGCCATGCTCATAGGCTGCCATGCAGGCCAAAACCCCCATGAGGCTCGGCTCGTCGTAGCCCGTCGCATCGATTTCCCGCA
>JAITTC010000091.1 GCA_031287285.1 Christensenellaceae bacterium | reverse complement strand
GCTTTGGCTTCCGGCTTCGCGGCCCAGGGCTGGACTTCGAAGCCGAAGGAGCAGTTTGAGCGCTATTTCAGCGAGCAGACGGCGGGCGGGCGCGCCTGCCTGGTGGCGGAGCTTTGGGGCGAGCCTGTGGGCTATGTGAACCTGCTGCCAGAGCCTTTTGACGGGCCGTTTTTGGGCAAGGGTATCCCCGAGATCAGCGACTTCAACGTGCTGGAAGCCTACCAAGGGCGGGGCATCGGCGGCAAACTGATGGATGCCGTGGAGGCGCTGGCCGCGAGGACGAGCGGAAGCGTCGTCTTGGGCGTCGGGCTGCACCCTGGCTACGGCGCCGCCCAGAGGATGTATGCCAAAAGGGGCTATGTGCCGGATGGGACGGGGCTTTGGTGGAACGGCAGGCAGGTCAGCCCGGGCGAGAGCGTGCGGGTGGACGACGACCTGGTGCTGGTGCTCAGGAAGGAGCTGAAAGGGTGAAAAGAGGGCTGCTTTGCGGGCGCGGCCCTTTGTGTGGGGGATTTGCCCCATCTCCTCGCGCCGCCCGTGACTGAAGCGCCGAAAGAAAGCCCTTCTGCGGCATTGCTCGCGGGGGAAAGCCCCTCTGCCGAACGGGTTAAGGCCAAGGGGCTGGTCATTGAATCGGAGCCATTTCAAAGGCCCGCTTTTGCGGAAGACAACGCCCGCGCGCGCCCGGCCATGAGGTGGCCTGACGATTGCCTTGCCTATATCGAAAAGCACCCGGTCGGGCGGCTGGTTTCGCTGGATTCGATCGAGGTCCTTCTCAGCAAGACGGCGGAGCTGCGGCGATCACGGCGCTGGATTTGAACTTTGCCCTCTCGCGTTGGAAGCGAAGTGCTCTTGACGGCAGAAAAGGGCTGTGCGGCGGGCGGCAGGCCGTGCCGCTGCGCGTGAGAGGCCGGATTTGTGTTAAAAAAGCGTTAAAAATCGCTCTTTGCTTGCATGAGGCCGAACCTTCGTTTATACTTTGGAAGTTGCCGCGATCGGGATGAAGCGGGAGGTTACCGGCAGGCCAAGCCGGATAGTTTCCGCAGACCGGCCCGCAAAAGCGGGCAAGCGCCCCGGGGCGAGCCGTGAAAATTTAAGGAGCGGCACACACGGCGTCGTGTTCCAGATGAACAGCCGCGGGCAGCGAAAATAAAGGAGGGATTCCCCCAATGGCCAGTGAAAAAATCCGCATCAAGCTCAAGGCGTATGAGCATTCCCTGATCGATCAGTCAGCCCAGCGCATCGTCGAAACCGCCAAGCGCACCGGCGCCCAGGTTTCCGGGCCGATTCCCCTGCCCACCGAGAAGGAAATCGTGACGATTCTGCGCTCCCCCCACAAATATAAGGACTCCCGCGAGCAGTTCGAGATGCGCACCCATAAGCGCCTGATCGACATCTTGCAGCCTACGCCCCGCACGGTGGACGCGCTGATGCGCCTGGACCTTCCGGCGGGCGTCGACATCGAAATCAAGCTCTAAGCAGGCTCTTAAGCTGCGGAAATCAAGCCCCCAAAAGGCTTAGATGATACAAGAAAAGAGAGGCAACAGGAATGAAAAAGGCAATTCTCGGCACGAAGGTCGGAATGACGCAGCTCTTCCAGCAGGATGGCTCCGTGGTTCCCGTGACCGTCGTCGAAGCGGGCCCCTGCACCGTGGTGCAGGTCAAGTCCGTGGAGAGGGATGGCTACAAGGCCATCCAGGTTGGCTTCAAGCAGCTCCCCGAAAGGCGCGCGCTGAAGCTAAAGAACAAGCCCGAGCAAGGCCACTTCAAAAAGGCGGGGGTCGCCCCCACCAGGTATCTTCGCGAGCTGAGGCTCGACGATAGCGAAACCTTCGAAGTGGGCCAGGAAATTCGGGCGGAGGTCTTCAGCGCGGACGAGCGCGTGGATGTGACCGGCCTTAGCAAGGGCAAGGGCTTCACCGGCGTTATTTTGCGCTGGAACCAGCACACCGGCCCCATGGCCCACGGCTCGAAGTACCATCGCGGCGTCGGCTCCATGGGCGCAAACTCCACCCCTTCGCGCGTTTTTAAGAACAAGAAGATGCCCGGCCAGTGGGGGCATGAGCGCGTGACGGTTCAAAACCTGAAGGTCGTCCGCGTCGACGCGGAGCGGAACCTGCTCTTCATCAAGGGCGCGGTTCCAGGCCCGAATGGCAGCTTGCTCACCGTGCGCAACACGGTGAAGGCTTAAGGCCCGCGCCTTTCAATTGAGGAGGAACAAAGAATGCCTAAGGTTGATAAGTACAACATGCAGGGCGAGGTCGTGGGCCAGCAGGAGCTCTCTGACGCGATCTTTGCCGTGCCGATGAACGAGGCGCTGGTGCACCAGGTCATCGTCGCGCAGCTGGCCAACAAGCGCCAGGGCACGCAAAGCGCCCTGACGAGGGCCGAGGTTCGCGGCGGCGGCCGCAAGCCCTGGCGCCAGAAGGGCACCGGCCGCGCCAGGCAGGGCTCGACCAGGGCGCCCCAGTGGACGCACGGTGGCGTGGTCTTCGCGCCCAAGCCTCGCGATTATTCAAAGGCGGTGCCGCGCAAGATGCGCAGGGCTGCCCTGCGCTGCGCCCTCTCGTCAAAGGTTGAGGCTGGCGAGCTCCTCGTTTTAGACGATTTAAAGCTCGAAAACGCCAAAACCCGCGAGATGGTCGCGCTTTTAAAGCTGCTTGGCTGCGAGAAGAAGTCCCTCGTGGTGCTGCCCGGCAAGGATGAGTTCGTTTCCCGCGCCAGCGGCAACATCCAGGGCCTGAAGCTCGCCTATGTCAACACCCTGAATACCTACGACGTTTTGAAGTACGACAAGCTCGTGCTCATTTCGGGCGCCGTGCCGCAGATCGAGGAGGTGTACGCATGAAGGATCCGCACGACATCATTCTTCGACCGGTGCTGACCGAGAAGAGCTACGATTCCATTCCCAACAAGGATTACACCTTCGAGGTCGCCATCAAGGCCAACAAGACCGAGATTAAGCTTGCGGTTGAGTCGATCTTCGGCGTGAAGGTCGAGCGCGTCAACACCCTGCGCCAAATCGGCAAGGTCAAGCGCATGGGCCTGCACCAAGGCCGCAGGGCCGAGGTGAAAAAGGCCTTCGTGAAGCTCAGCGCGGACTCAAAGCCCATCGAGTTCTTCGAGGGCATGGCATAAGGCCGCAGCCCAACGTTCAAGGAGGAAGAAACAATGCCCATCAAGTTCTATAAGCCGACTTCCCCGGGCCGCCGCTTCATGTCGAGTTCCACCTTTGAGGAAATCACGACGAAGACGCCCGAAAAGTCGCTGCTCAGCGATAAGCGCGGCAAGGCCGGCCGCAACGTGCACGGCCGCATCACCGTGCGCTTCCGCGGCGGCGCCGCCAGGAAGAAGTATCGCATCATCGATTTTAAGCGCAATAAAGACGGCGTGCCGGCCAAGGTCGCGACCATCGAGTACGACCCAAACCGCAGCGCCAACATCGCCCTTTTGCACTATCTAGACGGCGAAAAGCGCTATATCCTGGCGCCTTACGGCCTGAAGGTCGGCGATGAGATCTTAAGCGGCGACCAGGCTGACATCAAGCCCGGCAACGCGCTGCCGATCTCGGCAATCCCGGTCGGCACCCTGATCCACAACATCGAGCTCCTGCCCGGAAAGGGCGGCCAGATCGTGCGGTCCGCAGGCAACAGCGCCCAGCTCATGGCGAAGGAAGGCAAGCACGCCCAGGTGCGCCTGCCCTCTGGCGAAGTTCGCCTGATCCCAATCGGCGCCAAGGCCACCATCGGCCAGGTCGGCAATATCGACCACGAAAACATCAACCTTGGCAAGGCGGGCCGCGTTCGCCACATGGGCTGGCGGCCCCACAACCGCGGCGTCGTCATGAACCCGAACGACCACCCGCACGGCGGCGGCGAGGGCAAGTCCCCGGTTGGCATGCCGGGCCCGGTAACCCCCTGGGGCAAGCCCACCCAAGGGCGCAAGACGCGCAAGCATCGCAACCCGACCGATAAATTCATCGTTCGCCGCAGGAGCGGCAAGTAAGGCCATAAGGGAGGCTTAGAAATGTCGAGATCCATTAAGAAAGGCCCCTTTGTAGCGCCCGAGCTGCTCAAGAGGGTTGAAGCCATGAACGAAAAGGGCGAAAAGCGCGTGCTCAGAACCTGGTCGCGCGCCTCGACCATCTTTCCGGACTTCGTCGGCCACACCATCGCCGTGCACGACGGCCGCAAGCATGTGCCGGTCTATGTCACGGAGGATATGGTCGGTC
>JAITTC010000017.1 GCA_031287285.1 Christensenellaceae bacterium | reverse complement strand
AAAGGCTTCCAGGCTGTTGTTGCCAAGGCTTGCGTATTTGATGTAGATTTCGCCCACGATGCCTACCTTGATCTTCTGGCTGGCCTCCCGGCGGATGCCCTCGAAGCTTTCGGCGATGGTTTTTGCCACCTTCCGAAGCTGCCGCAGCGAATACGCCTTGCCCTCGTGGAACTGCCGAGAGATCTCGTCGACCCAGTGGCTCAGCAGCGCGTCGGTTTCGCCAAGGTTCACCTCATAGGGCCTTGCCTGGTTGCCAAGCAGCATGAGCTCATCCCCATAGACCAGCGCCGCCAGGAGCTTTCTGAGCATCTTTAGGTTCATCTTAAAGCCTGGGTTTGGCTCCATGCCGCTCAGGTTTAAGCTGATAACGGGGATCTGCCCAAAGCCCGCGCGCTCCAGCGCCTTGCGCAGAAGGTGAATGTAATTCGACGCCCGGCAGCCGCCGCCCGTCTGGGTGATCATGAGCGCGGTGTGGTCAAGATCATATCTGCCGCTCTGCAGCGCGTCGATCATCTGCCCAACCACCAAAAGGGCCGGGTAGCAGGTATCGTTGTGCACATACTTGAGGCCTAGCTGGGCGATATGCGGCCCTTCGTTGGTCAAGAGCTCCGCCTTATAGCCCCTTTCGCGGAACACGTTCTGCAAGAGCTCGAAGTGCAGCGGCATCATCTGCGGCAAAAGGATGGTGTGCGTCTTGCGCATCCGCCTTTCGAACAGGATCCTGCCCCTCTTTTCGCTTTTCTGCTCTTTTTTAAGCATCGTAACGCCTCCCATCCTATGCGGCCCCGCCCTGCTTTTCAAGGCCTGCAGCCGCGAAGAGGCTGCGCAGCCGGATGCGCGCCGCCCCCAGGCTTTCGATTTCGTCGATCTTGATTTGGGTGTAGATCTTGCCCGCTTCCTCGAGGATCCGACGGCATTCATCGCCGGTAATCGCGTCACAGCCGCAGCCAAAGCTCACGAGCTGCACAAGCTCCATATCGCTTTGCCTCGCGGCGAGCCGTGCGGAAGCGTAGAGCCTTGAATGATAGGTCCACTGATTCAAAACCCGCAGCTTCGGCGCTCCCTTAGGCGCAAGGCCCAAAATCGAGTCCTCGCTCAGCACCGCGGCGCCAAAGCCCGAAAGAAGGCGGTCGATTCCGTGGTTGATCTCGGGGTCCGCATGGTAGGGCCGCCCGGCCAGGATGACGATTGGCCTTTTTTCTTCCCTGGCCTGCCGCAAAATCCCCTCGCCCATCTCGCGAATCCTGGCCATATGCGCCTCGTAAGCGGCAAAGCCCTTCTTCAGCGCGCGGCGAACTTCCCTCTGCGTTAAGTCAGGGTAATAGGCCTTCAGCGCCTCGTGGAGCTTGGCGGGCAAATCGCGTCTTCGGTGCAGGCCCACATAGCACTTGATGAAGCGCAGCCCGTCTGGCATGGGCTGGTTGCCCACGATGACCTCCGGGTAAAAGGCCACGATGGGGCAATTATAGCAGTTATCTGAAATGCCGTCGTCCATGTTGTAGCTGCCGCAGGGGTAAAAGATGGTGCCGATCCCCTGGTCGATCAGCCACTGCACATGGCCGTGCATCAGCTTGGCCGGGTAGCAGACCGTGTCGCTGGGCACGCTGCCGTGGCCCTGCAGATAGAGCTCCCTGCTCGAGAGCGGGCTCGTCACCGTTTCGATCTGAAGCTCGGTGAAGAAGCCATGCCAGAAGGGCAATAGTTCATAGAAGTTGAGCCCAAGCGGCAGGCCGATCTTCCCGCGGGCGCCCGACTTCCCCTTATAGCTTTGGATGAGTTCCAGCTTCTTTTCGTAGATATTAAGGCCCTGCGAGCCCCCCTTTTGGGCCAGCGGCCTTTCGCAGCGGTTGCCGCTGAGGAAGCGCCGCCCATCCGCGAAGCGGTTGACCGTCAAGGGGCAGCGGTTTTCGCAAAGGCCGCAGTTCGTCAGCGTCACCTCGTGCCTAAAGGCCGCAATGGCGGCTTCATCCAGGATGCTCGATGGCTCGCCGTCCTGCTCATAGCGTTCTTTGGCGTAAAGCGCGGCGCCATAGGCGCCCATGAGGCCGGCAATATCCGGCCTTAACACCTCAAGGCCCATTTCCTTTTCGAAAGCGCGCAGAACCGCGTCGTTTAGGAAGGTCCCTCCCTGCACCACGATGTGGCTTCCCAATTCTTCCTTGCTCGAGGGGCGAATCACCTTATAGAGCGCGTTTTTGACCACCGAAATCGAGAGCCCGGCGCTGATATTCTCTTTGCTGGCGCCATCCTTCTGCGCCTGCTTGACCGATGAGTTCATGAACACCGTGCAGCGGCTCCCCAGGTCCACCGGCCGGTCTGCAAAAAGACCCAGCCTTGCAAAGCCGTCAATCCCCTCGCCCATCGCCTCGGCAAAGCCCTGCAGGAAGCTGCCGCAGCCGCTGGAGCAGGCCTCGTTCAAATAGAGATTGTCGACATGGCCTCCCCGCAGGCGCATGCACTTCATATCCTGCCCGCCGATATCCAAGATGAAGTCGGTTTCAGGCTGAAGATAGCGCGCGGCCTTCAGGTGCGCCATGGTTTCGACCAGGCCGTGGTCAAGCCGGAAGGCGCTTTGAATCAGCCCCTCGCCGTAACCGGTCGCAGCGGTGCGAAGGATCTGAATCCCCGGCTTTTCTGCGTAAAGCTCCTCTAAAAAGGCCTTCACCAGCGGCATGGGGTTCCCGCTGTTGCTCTGGTAGCGGCTCTTTAACAGCTCGCCCTCTGTTGACAGCAGCACGAACTTCAGCGTGGTGCTGCCCGCGTCAATCCCCAAAAACACGGGGCCGTCGTAGGCCGCAAAGTCCCGCCTTGCCACCTTGCCCCTCTCGTGCCGCGCAAAGAAGCTTTGGTATTCCTCTTTGCTCTTAAATAGGGGCTCCATCGAGGCGAAGGCGGCCTCGCCCTCCCTCTCTTTCAAGGCTCTGATCGTATCGCCCAGGCCGATTTCTTCCCGCGCGTTCAGCGCCGCGCCAAGCGCGACGAAATAAAGGCTGTTTTCGGGGCAAATCCCTCGGACGCCAAGGGATGAATCAAAGCTCTTTCTAAGCTCGCTCAAAAAGAAGAGGGGCCCGCCCAAATAAAGCACCTTGCCCCCGATGGCACGGCCCTGCGCAAGCCCGCCGATGGTCTGGTTCACCACCGCAGCGAAAATGCTCGCCGCCAAATCGGAAGCCTTCGCACCCTGGTTGATCAGCGGCTGCACATCGCTCTTGGCAAAGACGCCACAGCGGCTTGCGATGGTATAAACCCGCTCGTGTTCCTTAGCCAATTCGTTCAGTTCCCCAGCCGCAACGCCCAAAAGCGCCGCCATCTGGTCGATAAAGGCGCCAGTGCCCCCGGCGCAGCTGCCATTCATGCGCGCATCCGGCTGGCCGCTGAGGAAAAGGATCTTCGCGTCCTCACCACCAAGTTCAATGGCCACATCGGCTTCGGGCGCGCAGCGCGCGCAGGCAAGCTTCGTGGCATAGACCTCCTGCACGAAGGGAATGCGGCTTTTTTGCGCGATTCCAAGCCCCGCGCTGCCCGAGATCGCGAGCCTTGCGCTCTCTTCCCCGGGGAAGCTTCGCTCGATCTCTTCCAAAAGCTCGATCGCCTTGGCCGAAACCAAGCTATAGTGCCGCGCGTACTTTTGAAAGACGATCTCCCCCGCGTCGTCCAGCACGGCGGCCTTGATCGTCGTCGAGCCTAGATCCAGTCCGATTCTCATGCGCGGCACCCCCTTCCTGCGGCCCCTTTTATGCAAGGCGTTATTTGGGTTTAATGATACTGCACGCATTGAAATATTGTCAACAAACTTCGCCGAAAATCAACACGTAATATGAAGGGTTGCAATGGCGGTCAAAAGGGTGGAGGGCCATTTCTTGACATCCTCGCGCTTTGTGCTATGCTTAAAATCGATCAAAGGCACTCAAAAACAATGAAAAGGAGTGATTTTTTAATGGAACTGCGGCAGGTGGGAAAGACGGGGCTTCAGGCAAGCGTCATCGGCCTGGGCGGCGAATACCTTGACGGGGAGCCCTGCGAAAGGACCGAAGCCGTTTTGGGCGCCGCGCTGGATGGCGGCGTGAACATCCTCGATCTCTTCATGCCGGGCAGCGAAGTGCGCGAAAACATCGCCAAGGCCCTGGGAAGGCGGCGCGCTGAAATGCTGATCCAGGGGCATATCGGCTCCACGAACCTCAACGAAAAATACGATATCAGCCGCGATCTGCCCACCGCAAAACGCTTCTTCGAAGAGCTTTTAAGGCTGTTTGGCTACATCGATTTTGGCATGCTCTTTTTCATCGATTCGCTCGAGGACTTTCATTCGGTCTTCGACGGGGGCCTGGCGGATTATGCCCTGAAGCTCAAGCAAAACGGGGATATTCGGCATATCGGCTTTAGTTCCCACAGCCCGCGCGCCGCGAAGATGGCCATCGAAACCGGTCTGCCCGAAATGATGATGTTCAGCGTCAACCTCGCCTTCGATCTTTGCCCGGCGGAGCAAAGCGTCTTCGATCAAACGGACTACGCGACTTTCAGCGGGCTTGATCCAGAGCGCGCGGCGCTTTATGCACTCTGTGAGCAAAGGGGCGTCGGCATCACGGTGATGAAGACCTACGGCGCAGGCAAGCTCCTCTCCCCCGAGCACACCCCCTTTGGCAGGCCGATGACCGAAGCGCAGTGCATTCACTATGCCCTAAGCCGCCCGGCGGTGGCCAGCGCCCTGATCGGCTGCAAGAGCGTAGAAGAGTTGAACTCGGCGCTCGCCTATTTGAACTCCAGCGCCGAGGAAAGGGATTATGCGCCCTATATGAGCGCCCTGCGCAAGGACTTCCAGGGTTCTTGCGTGTATTGCTCGCACTGCCAGCCCTGCCCAGTCGGCATCGACATCGCCGCCGTGCATCGCTACCTCGATATTTCACGCCTGAATAAAGACGCGATACCCCCTTCCGTGCGCGCACACTACGGGGCGCTCGCTGCAAAGGGTTCTGCCTGCATAAATTGTGCCAGCTGCGAAAAGCGCTGCCCCTTCGGGGTGCCCGTGCAAGAGAATATGCGGGATGCAGCAACGCTCTTCGGGGAATAGCGAAGCCGCGCTTGCAGCACGATTTCTTGTCCGCGTAAAACCGAAGCCTTTGCGCTTCGGCCTACGGGAAACGCGGCGCTCCCTTCGGTCGCGCCGAGACGGGCCAACCCGTCTGCTCCGCAGCCGTGAACAAAGAGGGGACTTTCCGCGCCGATAGCGCGGAAAATCCCCTCTTTGTTTGCTCGCTAACGCTCGCGGTTGGCCCCGGAGCGCAAGCCGGGCTTTTTTCGATGAAAAAGCGCTGCTGCGTAAAGGCAGGCTTCGGCCAAGGGGAAGGTTCCCGCGCAAAGCCAAGGCGGTGCCAAGCGATGGCGCTCGAATCGCGGATCCGGGGGCCAACCAGGCGGCGAAGCCGCCAAGCCGCCGGCCAAGGCGCCGGGACGGATCGAAGATTCAGTCCCGCGCGGGGCCGGCGGGGAGCGAGTGCCAGCGAGCGTTGGCCCCGGCCCGTTCCCGTAGGTTGCAGCTCACAAGGAATGGACTTTCTTCTTTGAAGGGTTCGCGCCCGCAGCATTTCCCCTCGCTAGCTGGCTGCAAGGGGCGGCCAGCCACGCAAAACGTTCAGCAGATCCACCATGAAGCCCGAAGGGTTGATCTCGGCCCGCACGGTCAGCGGTACGGCGCTTAATTCCTCCCCGTTCTTGAAGATATGCGCCTTCCCCAGGTCCTGCCCGGGGATCAACGGCGCTTCCAAGCTCTCGGGAGCCTCGACTTCCACGTAATAGGCCCCTTCCTCCCCCTTTTTGGCCAGGATGTGCAGAGGCGCCTTCAGGTATAGATCCGCCGTGAAGCCGTTGGCATTGCGCACGGGGATTGCGTTGGCCAGCGGGCTATCGTTATCCACGGGCGCAAAAAACGTGTAGTGATCGAAAGCATAATCGAGCATCGCGGAAGCGATATTGAAGCGCTCCTTCCCATTGGTCGCCCCGAGCACCACGGCGATATAGCGCGTATCCCCGCGCTTGGCAGAGGCCGAGATGCAATACCCCGCCTCCTGCGTGGAACCGGTCTTCACCCCGTCCGCGCCCTCATAAAAACGCACCAAGCGGTTCGTATTGACAAGCTCCGTTTTCCTGCCCGAATTGTGCACGATCTCATCCATCCAAATCGTGGAAAATTGAAAGTACAGCGGGTGAGACAGCACCTTCCGCGAAAGCTCAGCCACATCCCTGGCGGAGGTATACTGCCCGTTTGCGGGCAGGCCCGTCGTGTTTTGATACGAGGTCGCAGAAAGCCCAAGCTCCTTCGCGCGCGCGTTCATCGCCGCAACGAAGTTGCCTTCCGAGCCCAGCGAATACTCAGCCAGCGCCACAGCCGAATCGTTGGCCGACGCAACGATCAGCGACTTCAAGAACTCTTCGAGCTTATAGTTCCCGCCCGCATCGAGCAGCGCCTGCGAGCCCCCCATGCCCGCTGCGTTTTTTGAAACCGTCACCTCCCCCTCCAGAGAGATTCTTTGGTCGTCGAGCATCTCCAGCAGCAGAAGGATGGTCATCAGCTTCGTCACCGAGGCCACGGGGCGCTGCTCATCCGCATTCTTTTCAAAGATGATCTGCCCGGTGCTCTCTTCCATGAGCAGCAGGCTCGCCGCGCTGCCTGAAAACGGCGGCGCGCTCTCTAATGGCGCCCCTGCCGCATAACCACCGATGGGCCAAAGCACAAAAAGGGCCAGCAAAACGGCCAAAACCCTTCTTCCACGCATCGCAAAATCCCCCTTCCCTGTCTTCCCTATCTATATTTCGCATCAAAGGCCTTTTATGCCTTGCAAGCGGGGAAAACACGCCGTAAACGACCGCCTTCTTAACCCCTCTCTTTAAGCGTTTTGCTAGCCATTGCGCCAGAAAATCAGCACAGCCTGACTTTAAGCGCAGCTCATGCAAAAAGGGAGCCGAAGCTCCCTTTTCGTGCTATACTCCGCAAGGCTTACTCGCCCTTGTGCTTGTGATAGCGCTCGATGATCTCCATGCTCATGCGCCCATTGTGATAGGGGCAAATCGGCCCGGCGACCTTGAGCCCCCGCTCGCGGTTGGGGTTGCCCTCCAGGTCCGTGCCGGTATACCAGCCGCCCCGCTCGTGATCGACGAAGTGCTCGAGCGTGAACTCGAGGGTTTTCAGCGAAGCGTCGAGGAACTTTTCATCCCTGGTCTCTTCCCAGGCATTGAGGAAGCCCACGACCGCCTCGTTCTGCTCCCACCAGCCGAAGCGCTCGCTCTTTTCGCCGGTCGCCGGGTCGTATTCGGTGCGCAGGCCGCCGCGCGGGTCGAAGGCCTCTTCATAGCAGGCCCTCGCGATGTTCACGCAAACGTCGCGGGTCTTGCGATGGGCCTCGGGCTCGCCCAGAACCTCTGCGGTTTCGAGCATCAGCCAGCTGCCTTCGATGTCGTGCCCGTAGGTAATGCCCGTCGAGGTCGGCGTCCAGTCCCGCGCCTGGAAGTAATGGTAATGGTGCGTTTCGTTATTGACGATCTTGTTGAGCATCACATAAAGATGCTCGCGCACCTTGTTTTGCACATAGGGTGCCTTGTTCACGCGCAGATGGCAGGTGTAGGCCTCGATCATGTGCAGGTGGGTATTCATGGTCTTCACATCGCTCGGCACCCGGTTCACGCCGTGAATCCAGGGGTTGACTCTCCAATCGGCCGTGGCTGCCTCGTAATAGCCCTTGTACTGCGGGTCGTAGACGTGCTTGTCGAGGTTTTGCATCTGCTCATAGGCATACTTGAGGGCCTCTTCGCTGCCCGTGGCCCGCGCGTATTCCGAGAGGCCATAGAGCGCGAAAGCGTTGCCGTAGATGAACTTGTGGTCGTCTACCACGTCGCCCTTATAGTCCACCGTGGTGTAAAAGCCGCCGTTCTTCCTGTCGTAAAAATGCTCGATGAAGTAGTTGTAGGCCCGATCGGCCAATTTCTTCCATCTTTCGTCGCCAAGCACGCGGTAGGCGCTGGCAAAGGTCCAAATCAGTCGGGCGTTGAGGGTAATGAACTTGTTCGCCTTCTCGATGGGCTTGTTGTCGAGCCCCACCTCGCCGTAAAAGCCGCCGAATTCCTCGTCGACATCGTATTTTTCCCACCAGGGAAGCAGATTCTCGGTTAGGTCCTTGTAGGCCAGCTGATAGAGCTTTTCGAATTTAGGGTTCATGCTGTCATCCCTCCTTGCAGTGTTTGGGAACACAACCAGTATAAACCCGCTGCCTTTACTTTTCAATAGTTAAGCCCAGGTTAAGCATGGTTTTTTAGCGCCCTGTAAAGCACAAAAGAGCCTCTTGCGCGCGGAACCATAAATTGCTATACTTTTTTAGGGAAGAATAGGGCTTCATGGGGAGGGCTGGCATATGCTGCGTGAAAGCGTTCACTGCTCTAGTGTGCGATCCACTTGGAAAGAGTTGCTTTTACCGCTTAGCGTTTATTTTATCCTTTTCGTTGTTTTCGCACCGTTATGGCTGAAAATTGCCTTGTTGATCGTTGCCATCATTGTCATACTCATCGTTTGCAGGCCTGTCGCTAAGTTCTTCACAGGCCGTTCACTGTTAAGGCTCGTCATCCTGGCCTTGCTAATCTTTT
>JAITTC010000255.1 GCA_031287285.1 Christensenellaceae bacterium | reverse complement strand
GCCAGCACCATCGTGATCGCCGCCGTCAGCGTCGTCTTTCCATGGTCTACGTGACCGATCGTTCCGATGTTTACGTGCGGCTTCGTCCGCTCAAATTTTGCCTTCCCCATCTGCTGTTCTTCCCTTCGTAATCTTTTTGCTTACTTGCCAAGCACCTTTTCGGCGATTGACTTAGGCACCGCCTCATAGTGCGAAAACTGCATGGTGTATACGCCGCGCCCCTGCGTTTTTGAGCGCAGGTCGGTGGTGTAGCCGAACATCTCGCTAAGCGGTGAAACCGCGCGGATGACCTGGGCGCCCTGGCGGGATTCCATGCCCTCGATGCGGCCGCGGCGGGAGTTGATGTCGCCCATGACGTCGCCCATGTACTCTTCCGGCACGGTCAGCTCAAGCTTCATCATCGGCTCGAGCAGAACGGGCGCGGATCTTTGCATGGCCTCTTTAAAGGCCATGGAGCCTGCGATCTTAAAGGCCATTTCGGAGGAGTCCACATCGTGGTAGGAGCCGTCGACCAAGGTTACGCGGAAGTCGAGCACCTCGTAGCCGCCCAGGATGCCGCTTTTGGCAGCTTCCTGAATGCCCTGGTCGATGGGCCCGATATATTCCCTTGGAACCACGCCGCCGACGATCTTATTGACGAATTCGTAGCCGGCGCCGGGCTCCAGGGGCTCGATCTCGATCACGCAATGGCCGTACTGGCCGCGGCCGCCGCTCTGGCGGACATAACGGCCCTCGGCCTTGACCGCCTTGCCAAAGGCTTCGCGGTAGGCGACCTGCGGCGCGCCCACGACGGCCTCGACCTTAAACTCGCGCTTGATGCGGTCGACGATGATCTCTAAATGGAGCTCGCCCATGCCCGCGATGATGGTTTGGCCGGTTTCCTGGTCGGTATAGGTCTTAAAGGTCGGGTCTTCCTCGGCCAGGCGGATGAGCGCCATGGTGAGCTTTTCTTGACCTGCCTTGGTCTTGGGCTCGATGGCCACCTGGATGACCGGATCGGGGAACTCCATCGATTCAAGGATGATCTGCTCGCCTTCGTCGCAGAGGGTATCGCCCGTCGTGGTATCCTTCAGGCCAACGGCTGCAGCGATATCGCCGGCGTAGACCTTGTTGATCTCTTCGCGGTGGTTGGCGTGCATCTGCAGGATGCGCCCAAAGCGCTCGCGCTTGCCCTTCGTCGCGTTATAGACGTAGGTGCCCGCCTCGCGGGTGCCCGAATACACGCGGAAGAAGGCCAGCTTGCCCACAAAGGGGTCCGCCATGATCTTGAAGGCCAGCGCAGAGAACGGCGCTTCGTCAGAAGAGGGCCTCTCCGCGTCGAAATCCTCGGCGCCCGGGGTCTTGCCCTTGATGGCGGGCACGTCCAGGGGCGAGGGCATGTAATCGACCACCGCGTCCAGCACCTTCTGCACGCCCTTGTTGCGGTAGGAAGTGCCGCAGACCACCGGCACGAACTGGTTGGCGATGGTTCCCTTGCGGATGGCCGCCTTGATCCTGTCGATCGGCAGCTCCTCGCCCGCAAAATACATCTCCATCAGCTCGTCGTCAAGCTCTGCGACGGCCTCGATCATCTTCGTGCGGTACTCTTCCACAAGCGCCAGCATGTCGGCCGGGATCTCCGCATCCTCGATGTGGGTGCCGAGCTCATCGGTGTAGATGTAGGCGCGGTTTTCGACCAGGTCGATCAGGCCGATGAAGTCAGCCTCCTTGCCGATGGGCAGCTGGATCGGCACCGCGTTGCAGTGGAGCCTCTCTTTCATCATGCGGACCACATTGTAGAAATCCGCACCGGTAATGTCCATCTTGTTGACGTAGGCCAGCCTTGGCACGCCGTAGCGGTTGGCCTGGTTCCAAACGGTTTCGGATTGCGGCTCCACGCCGCCCTTGGCGCAGAATACGGCCACAGAGCCGTCCAGCACGCGCAGCGAGCGCTCGACTTCCACGGTGAAATCGACGTGGCCCGGGGTGTCGATGATGTTGATGCGCACATCGCGCCAAAAACAGGTCGTCGCGGCCGATGTGATGGTGATGCCGCGCTCCTGCTCCTGCTCCATCCAGTCCATCGTCGCGGCCCCTTCGTGCACCTCGCCGATCTTATGCGTGCGGCCGGTGTAAAAAAGAATGCGCTCGGTGGTCGTGGTCTTGCCGGCATCGATATGCGCCATGATGCCGATATTGCGCGTATTGGCCAATGTATACTCTCTGGGCACGGTTCGCTCTCCTAACTTAAACTTAAAGCTCCTGCACTCGCGGCTTACCAGCGGTAATGCGCGAAGGCCTTGTTGGCTTCCGCCATGCGGTGCATCTCTTCCTTGCGGCGCACGGCCGCGCCTGTGTTGTTGGACGCATCCAGGATCTCGTTCCCCAGGCGCTGGGCCATGGTTTTTTCGCCCCTGCCGCGCGAGAACTCGACCAGCCAGCGCAGCGCCAGGGTCTGGCGGCGTTCTGGCCTGATCTCAATTGGAACCTGGTAGGTCGCGCCGCCCACGCGGCGAGCCTTGACTTCCAAAACCGGCATGATGTTGTTCAGCGCGGTCTCGAAGACCTCGCCGGCCTCCTTGCCGCTGCGCTGGGCCACGAGGTCGAAGGCCTCATAGCAAACGCGCTGCGCCACGCCGCGCTTCCCGTCATACATCACCTGGTTAATGAGCTTCGTTACGATGACGCTGCCATACATTGGGTCTGGCAGCACTTCACGCTTGGGTATAAATCCACGCCTTGGCACTTTTTCGTCCTCCTTTAGACTTTAACAGCTCCAAAAAAAGCAAAGCAACCCTTAAGGTCCCGCCCCTTGGGGGAAAGCCGTCCCGCTTCATCGCCCAAAACCCTGGTCAGCACTCCCGCCGCGCCCCTTAGTTCCAAAGGAAACGCGCCGCCCCGGCATCTTGATGCCCGGGGAAGGTTTAAGGCCCGAAGATACGGCCGCTTTCATCCCGGTGCAGCCCTTAAAAGGTCTTATTTCTTGGGCTTCTTGGCGCCATAGAGAGACCTGGCCTGCATGCGCTTTGCGACGCCTGCCGTGTCTAAAGTGCCGCGGATGATATGGTAGCGGACGCCCGGCAGATCGCGAACCCTGCCGCCGCGGATTAAGACGACGGAGTGCTCCTGCAGGTTGTGGCCCACGCCGGGAATGTACGCGGTTCCCTCGATGCCGTTCGTCAGGCGCACGCGCGCGATCTTGCGCAGAGCGGAGTTCGGCTTTTTGGGCGTCAGCGTCTTAACCGACAGGCACACGGCGCGCTTTTGCGGATTATTCTGCAGAATCGGCGCCTTGGACTTGTAGGTCTTCGTGGAACGTCCCTTGCGGATCAACTGGTTGATGGTTGGCACTTCACAAGCACCTCCTTTACCTCAAAAATCATATCCAAACCGGGCCGCAACCCAAATTGGCCCGTGAATTGGCTAAGGTTTACGCTCCCCGGCTGCGGCTGCGCCCACTTGAATACCGCAACTGCGCCCGAGCTCTTCCATGGTTTCAACGAAGCGTATTTGAAGGCCCTTTTGCCTGGCCGCTTCGATTAAACTGCCCGTTACGCGGCTTTCCGCGTCGCGGGCGACGATGATCTCTCGAATTTCTTCCCTTTCGATGGATTTCAGCAGTTGTTTCGTCCCCACAATGAGACGACTTCGTCCCTCGCCTGAGTCGGCGCTCATCCCTTCATTCTTCCTTTCTCTTCTTCCAAAAATCCCGCGCCGTGCACAAAAACGCGGCCGCTCAGGATAGACCGATGATAAGTATACCAGTGCCAAGAAGCGCTGTCAATCGATTTTAAGGCCCTGGCCTTGTCAGTTTCCAAATCTTAAACTTGGGATTTTCCTGCCTGAGGGCGGCGCCCATGGGCGCTTGAGGCTCCTTCATGCCCCTGCCCCTCTCGAAAAAAACCTGAGCGGCGCGCTCCGCGCGCCGCTCACGGGCCCGCGGTCGACGGAGTCGACCCGGCCCGGGCGAAGTTCGATGCCTGCGGCATCTCAGCGCCCGGGCTGCCTGCTTCGCAGGCGCGGGCCCCCTTCATCAGCCGAGCTGCCAGCAAAATGGCCGCGTTTTTGCAGCAAACGGGCCGCCTAGCCGCGCAGAATCGCGGTTTTATTGGGGCTGGAGCGCCCCTGAATATCGGGCGGGCGCCGCTCGATCGCGGCGAGGCCGATTTCAATATCCTCATAGGCCTCGGCGGGCGTCATGCAGCCCACGGTCACCATATCCTTTTCGCGAAGCGTCGAAAACGAGAAAGAGAGCCCCACGAAGGGCGAAACACGGCCGGCCGCCATGGGCTTGATGCTCATCACCGGCTTTTTCGCATTCCAGATGATCCTGTGCACGGCCTCCAGCTCGACCTGCATGAGGAAGCCGAGGCAGTTATAGATTTGGATGTAGGTTTCCACATCGTAACCCTGCTCGTCTGAGTAGAGGATGAGCTCCGGCATGTGGGCCGAAAGCCCGGGGATCATGCCTTTTTCGCGGATCATGCCCAAATAGTCGGGCAGGCGCTGGATCTCGTGCTTGTTCTTGCTAACGAGCTGCTCTGCGGAGGAATGGTGCGGAAAGCAGAAGGTGCAGCCGGCCTTCGCCGAGTCCGCAATCGCCCTTTCGGCTTCCTTGCGGCCCTCCGCCGTATCGTCAACGTTCAGAATCGGCGTGTCGATGAGGATCAGCCCTTTGCCGCTTCTGTCTTCGGCCAGCTTCGCGCCATCGAGCAGCACGGGGTTTGCGACCATCGGCGCCATCACGGCGTCGATACCATATTCGAGAAAGGCCTCAAAAATGGCCGCGATGCTTTCTTTATTGCGGTTGATCTGGTTGATGTAGCCGTCTGCCGCGGAGCTTGTGTGGCTGTAGCCCAGCAGCCAATTCGAGCCGATGATCATGCGCGGCAGCGACACGCCGCCGACCAAGGTGCGCGGGAATTCCGGCATGAAAGAGACCTCCTCACGCCCTGGGTTCATCCCAAGGCTTTACATAGATTAAGGGAAGTATACTCAATCGCCGCCGCATTGTCTAGCGCCTTTTGCGCAATAAAAGAGGCCGGCGAGATTGCCGGCCCCTTAAACCCTGGCCCCTTAAGAAATCTCGATGCTCTTATAGCGCCTCATGCCGGTGCCTGCGGGGATCAGCTTGCCGATGATGACGTTTTCCTTAAGCCCCACCAGCGGATCGACCTTGCCCTTGATGGCGGCCTCGGTCAGCACGCGGGTCGTTTCCTGGAAGGAGGCGGCAGAGAGGAAGGAGTCGGTCGCGAGGGATGCCTTGGTGATGCCCAGGAGCACGCGCTTGGCCACGGCCGGCTTGCCGCCGCGCGCCACGACCTCGTCGTTTTCCTTTTCGAACTGGAAGATGTCGGTCAGGCCGCCGGGGAGCATCTCGGTATCGCCGCTGTCTTCCACGCGCACCTTGCGCAGCATCTGGCGGACGATGACCTCGATGTGCTTATCGCAAATGTCGACGCCCTGCTGGCGATAGACCGATAAAACCTCCTGCGTGAGGTAGGCCTGCACGCCGCGCACGCCCTTGATCTTTAAGATATCGTGCGGATTCACCGAACCGTCGGTCAGCTCGTCGCCCGCGGCGATGTGCTGACCCTCGGTCACATGCAGGCGCGAGCCGTAGTTGATAGCGTAGCTCGCCGATTCGCCTTCGTCGTTGGTGACGGTGATCTCGCGCTTTTTCTTGTTCTCGCCAAGGTGCACCTCGCCGGAGATTTCAGAGATCGTCGCGAGGCCCTTGGGCTTCCTGGCCTCGAAGAGCTCCTCGACGCGGGGAAGACCCTGCGTAATGTCTGCAGCCTGGGCCACGCCGCCGGTGTGGAAGGTGCGCATCGTGAGCTGGGTGCCGGGCTCGCCGATGGATTGCGCGGCCACGATGCCCACGGCCTCGCCGATATCGACCGGGGCGCCGGTCGCCATGTTCGCGCCATAGCACTTGGCGCAAACGCCGTTTTCGTTGCGGCAGGTGAGCACCGAGCGGATCACGACGGACTTAAGCCCCGAAGCGACCATGCGCGCGGCCTTTTTATAGTCGATTTCGTCGTTTTGGGCCACGATGAGCTCGCCGGTCTTCGGATCCTTGATCTCTTCCGCAGCGACGCGGCCGTTGATCCGATCCTCTAGGGATTCGATGACCTGCCCGTTGTTCGAGATCTCGGTGACCTCCATGCCGCGCACGCGCTCGCCGCGCGAGGCGAAGCAATCGACCTCGCGAACGATCACATCCTGCGAAACATCGACCAGGCGGCGGGTCAGGTAGCCGGAATCCGCGGTTTTCAGGGCGGTATCGGCCAGGCCCTTGCGCGCGCCGTGCGAGGAGATGAAGAACTCGAGCACGGTGAGGCCCTCGCGGAAGTTCGCGCGGATGGGCAGCTCGAGAATATGGCCCGAAGGGTCTGCCATCAGGCCGCGCATGCCGGCAAGCTGGCGAATCTGGTTGATGGAGCCGCGCGCGCCGGAGTCCGCCATCATGGTGATCGGGTTGAAGGTATCCAGCGAGGCGCGCAGGGCGCTGGTGACCTTGTTGGTCGTTTCATCCCAGACCGCGATGACGCGGCGGTAGCGCTCCTCATCGGTGAGCATGCCGATTGAGTAGGCGTTTTGGATTTTTGCCACTTCTTCTTCCGCCTCGTGCAGGAGCTGGGGCTTTTCTTCGGGCACCACGACGTCTGAAACCGAAATGGTCACCGCGCCGCGGGTGGAGTAGTGGAAGCCTAAATCCTTGATGCGGTCGCACATGGCCGAGCACTCATCCACGCCATGCACGCGGTAGCAGGCGTGCACGATGCGCCCAAGCAGCCTGGAGTCGACCGCGGTGTCGATCTCAAGCTTGAAGACATCCTCCGGCCCGGTTCTCTCGACGAAGCCAAGATCCTGCGGGATGGCCTCGTTGAAGATGACGCGGCCGATCGAGGTTTCAACCAGCTTGTAGGCGGTTTCGCCGTCAATCTGGCGGCGCAGGCGGATTTTCACCTTGGCCTGCAGGGCAATCTCGCCCAGCTGGTAGGCCATCAGCGCCTCTTCCTCATCTTTAAAGACCTTGCCGTCGCCCTTGAAGGCGCGGTGCTTCGCGCCCTTATCGCCCATGATGGTCAGGTAGTACGAGCCGATGACCATGTCTTGCGAGGGGGAAACGACCGGCCTTCCATCCTGCGGTTTCAGGATGTTGTGCGCGGCCAGCATGAGGAAGCGGGCCTCAGCCTGCGCTTCCACCGAAAGCGGCACGTGCACAGCCATTTGGTCGCCATCGAAATCCGCGTTGTATGCGGTGCAGGCCAGGGGGTGCAGCTTGAGGGCCTTGCCCTCTACGAGCACGGGCTCGAAGGCCTGGATGCCCAGGCGATGCAGCGTCGGCGCGCGGTTGAGGAGCACGGGATGGTCGTGGATGACGTCTTCCAAGACGTCCCAGACCGCGTTGTTCGCGCGCTCGACCATGCGCTTGGCCGATTTGATGTTGTGCGCCAGGCCGTCTTCGACCAATCTCTTCATCACGAAGGGCTTGAAGAGCTCCAGCGCCATCTCCTTGGGCAGGCCGCACTGGTACATCTTGAGCTCGGGGCCCACCACGATGACCGAACGGCCGGAATAGTCTACGCGCTTGCCCAGCAGGTTTTGGCGGAAGCGCCCCTGCTTGCCGCGAAGAAGATCCGACAGGGACTTGAGCGGCCTATTGCCGGGGCCGGTCACGGGGCGGCCCCTTCTGCCGTTGTCGATCAGGGCGTCGACCGCCTCCTGCAGCATGCGCTTTTCGTTGCGCACGATGATATCGGGCGCGCCAAGCTCCAAAAGCCTTT
>JAITTC010000150.1 GCA_031287285.1 Christensenellaceae bacterium | reverse complement strand
CCGCTCGATTTCCCGCGAGAACATCGAGGCGATCGAGTACGCGCGGGCAAAGGGCGTCAAGATCGTGCCGGCCAGCGGCAGGGCCTATTCCTCGATGCTGCCCTACACCAAGCTCTTCGGCGGTTTCGACGCGATGGTCGCCACCAACGGTTCCCAGGTCTACGACGCGTCCGGCAAGCGCATCCAATACATCTCGGTCGCGAAGGAACTGATCCGCGAGGCCGTCGAATTCGCCGCCGAAGAAGGGGTCTATTTGCAGCTCTATAACGATGAAATCTTCCTTTTCGAAGAGGAATGCGACGAAAGCCGCCTCTACGAAAGGCTTGCGGGGCTTCAGGGCCGCGCCGTCGGGCCGTTTTCGAGCTTTTCGCTCTTTGACATGCCAAAGATGCTCTTCATCGAGCTGGATCCGGCTAAAATGGCCGCCCTGCGCGCGAAGGCAAAGGCGAGATTCGGGCAGAGGCTCTCGATCGAGAACTCCAAGAGCATGTACCTGGAGGTCACAAACCCCGCGGCCACCAAGGGCACCGCGCTCCGCTTCCTTTCTGGCCATTTCGGCATCCCGCTTCAAAACATGATGGCAATCGGCGATAGCGGCAACGATCTGCCCATGATCGAGCTGGCTGGCATCGGCGTCGCCGTGGGCAACGCGAAGGACTCTGTGAAGGAAAGGGCGGATTTCGTTTCCGCGCCCAGCACGCTCTCGGGCCTTGGCAAGGCGATCCGCCACTTCGTTTAAGCCCGCCTTCGCGCCGATTTTCCCCGGCTTCAATCCTTTTTGAGGAGGCTTTCCATGATCCTTTTAAAGAACTTCGTCAAGGCCCTGGACCTTGAGATCCTCGAGCCCGGGCCCAGCAAGGAGCTGCCCATCTCCGTAGCGGACATCAACCGCCCGGGCCTGCAGCTTTCCGGCTTTTTCGACTATTTCGCGACCGAGCGCGTGCAAATCCTCGGCCACGCCGAGATGGAGTACCTCAGCGTGCTGCCGCAGACGATCCGGCAAGAGCGCATTCAGCGCTATATGAACCATCCCCTGCCCGTCGTGGTCATCGCAAGGGATCTGCCCTGCCCTCCGGAGCTCCTCGAAGCTGCGCAGCGCTACAACATCCCCCTTTTGCGCTCTAAGATGGTCACCACCAGGCTTTCGGTGATGACCGCAGCCTATATCGCGAACGAACTCGCCCCGCGCATCACGCGCCATGGCGTGCTCCTGGATGTTTTCGGCATCGGCGTGATGATCACCGGCGAATCCGGCGTGGGCAAGTCGGAAGCGGCGCTCGAACTCGTCAAGCGCGGGCATCGCCTGGTGGCCGACGATGTGGTCGACATTAAGAAGGTTTCAGATACCCGCCTGACCGGTTCCGCGCCTGATATCGTCCGCAATTTCATGGAAATTCGCGGTGTGGGCATCATTAACGTGCAGAACATGTACGGCGTCGGCGCGGTGATCGAGAGCAAATCCATCGAAATCAACGTGCACCTCGAGCTTTGGGATGACGCGAAGGAGTATGACCGCCTCGGCTTCAACGAGGAATTCACCGCCATTTTGGGCGTGAAGGTGCCCATGATCGTGCTGCCGGTTCGGCCCGGGCGCAACCTCGCCATCGTCATCGAGGTCGCAGCCTCCAACTACCGCCTCAAAGCCCTTGGCTACCACGGCGCGAAGGAACTCAACGAGCGCCTTCTGGCCAGGACGCGCGAAAACGAGGAAGATGACATTCTCTGAGCCAAAACGGCGCATCATAACGCTTGAAGGAGTGTTTTTTCATGATCTACATCGGTGTGGACCTGGGCGGCACCAACATCGCCGTCGGCCTGGTGAGCGAAAGCGGCACCATCCTGCGCAAGGGCGAAACCCCCACCCTGCTTAAGCGCGGCCCTACGCCCATCATTCAGGATATGGGCAGGCTCGCGCTCAAGCTCCTTGAGGACGTGGGCCTAACGGCCGACGACGTGCGCGCAATCGGCGTGGGCGTGCCCGGCGTGGTCAACTCGGCCACCGGCGCCATCGCCTTTTGCCCAAACCTCCGCTGGCATAACGTCGACCTCATCCCAATCCTCCAAGAGATCATCGACAAGCCCATCTACATCGAAAACGACGGCACTGTGGCCGGCCTTGCGGAATCCGTCGCCGGGGCGTCAAAAGGCGTTAAAAACTCGATCTTCCTAACCCTTGGCACGGGGATTGGCGGGGGTATCGTCATCGACAAAAAGGTCTATTCCGGCACCCACCATGTGGGCAGCGAGCTTGGCCACATGGCCATCAAGTTCGACGGGCGCGACTGCACCTGCGGCTCCAAGGGCTGCTGGGAGCAATACGCTTCCGCCACCGCGCTCATCCGCATGGGCCGCGAGGCGGCAAGCGCGCACCCAGAAAGCGCGATCCTGCGCTTGGCAGGCGGGAATATCGACAAAATCGAGGCCAAAACCGTCATCGACGCGGCGCGCGAAAACGACCCCGTGGCGGTGAAGGTTTATGACGAATACATCGGCTACCTGGCCATCGGCATCATTAACCTCATCAACAGCTTTGACCCGGAAATCATCTGCCTGGGCGGCGGCGTTTCCCGCGCCGGCGACTTTTTGCTCAATCCCCTGCGCGAAAAGATCAAGCCGCTGATCTTCTACAAGGATCTGCCCTACGCGGCGATTGAGCTGGCGACCCTTGGCAACGACGCGGGCATCATCGGCGCCGCCATGCTGGGCCGCTGAGCCTCCCCGCAGATCAAAACCGCCGAGCTTGATGGAGCTTGGCGGTTTTTTGGCTTTTTGCCCGCCAATGCCTCGCCCCGCCATGGCCGACTTAAAAGCCGCTCCATGGAAGCGCGGCGAGCAGGCTTGCTTTTTCCCCAATTAGAGGTCGATGCCCTCTCGCTCTTTATTCGCAGCGCCAAAAGAAGGCCTCCCTCGTGCAGATCAGGGCAGCTTCAAGGGGCGATCTCCTCAAGCGGCAGGCCATGCCGACCGAATACGGCGCCTTTATCAGGGAATCCGTGCCCTATTTGACCCAACGGTATGGCGGTGATAGCAGCTCCCCCGCCTTCTATCGCGCCAGCTTCTTTGGCGTCGCCAGGTCGTCCTCTTTCTCAGTTGTGGCCAGTGCGCTCTTTCGACGCGCCTTCGCGCTCATGAATTCGCCTAAAGCGGCCTGCCCGAACGAACCCCTCGGCGCCTCTTCGTGAATCAGCCGCCGCTCCGCCTTTTATCGCGGGCTTGGCCTCGTCTTTTTCGCCGATTCCCTCGAAAATGGCGTTTCTGTGAAGACCCTCGCCGCCTTTTCACGGCTTTTGACGCCCCGCGTTCACGCGCAAAAAGAAGCGCCCAGCTCAAACTGGGCGCTTCTTTTGGACCAAAAACCTAAGCCGCGGCCGCATCAGTCGTAAAAGACCTGCAGGGCCCCGCTTTCGGCGGCGGCGACGGCCAGCTGCATCAGAATTTGCTCGCGCCAAACATAAAAGGTGCTGCGCTCGATGCAAAGCTCTTCCATGACCTCAAGGCCGGTCTTATTCTCGATGAAGTGCATGGAAACGAGCCTCTGCATCTCTGGATTCAGGCCGTTTATGACGGAATCGACGGCCATGAGCCAGCGCCTGTCGGCCGGGGTAGAACGCATGCGGAGCTCCTCGATAGCATGCAGCTTTAAAATGATCTTGTCAACAGCGGCCCTTGGCAGCAACATATCGCTTTCTCCTTCGGATCAAATTTCGACCAGGCAAACGGCGCGCGCCTTATTGCCTTCACGGGTGATCAACCCTTCGCGCGCAAGGCCCGTCATATGCCGATGCACGGTCGCCGGGGAGCAAATCCCAAGACCTTTGGCGATCTCTCGCACCGTCGGCGCGTAGCCGTGTTCCCTGAAGAACTGGAAGATGTAATCATACACCGCCCTTCGGGTGCTTCCCTGCACCCTGCTGGAATGAATCCGAATGGCTTGGCTCATGCCACGCTCCTCCTTTGCTTTGTCGTCAAAACGCTACTAAGTGTTGCGAACGTAGTATAGCAAGCCCCCCAGCGCTTGTCAACGATTAGGAGAATAATTTTCGAAATTGCGCAAAAAAGGCTTGAAATAATCAGCAAATTGTTGCATACTGTTCGGGAAGGAGATGAGGCGATTGGCCAACAACCTAAAAACAATCCGCAAATCGCTGGGGCTTACCCAGCAGCAGGTGGCAGACGCGGTGGAACTCACCCGCCAAGCCTATAATCACTACGAAACGCAGCGCCGCAAGCCGGACCCTGAAATGCTCAAGAAGCTGGCCACGGTCTTTGGCTGCTCGATCGACAGGCTTCTGGATTACGACGACGCGGGCGGCGGCGCCCAGCGCATGGTGCCGATTCGCGGCTTCGTGCGCGCCGGCTACAACATGCTGGCGCAAGATGAGATCATCGGCCAGGAGCTCGTCGACGTGAAGAACCCCGAGGAGTATTTTTGCCTGTATGTCAAGGGCGATTCGATGGAGCCAGAGATCCACTCGGGCGATCTTGCGCTCGTGCATCGCCAAAACGATGTCGAAAGCGGCGAGCTCGGCGTGGTGCTCGTGGGCGAAGAAGAGGGTACGATCAAGCGTGTGGTGAAGTCCGGGCGCGATATCGCCCTGCAGGCCTTCAACCCAAGCTACCCGGTGCGCCTCTTTTCGGGGCGGGATCTTAGCAATCTGCGGATTTTGGGCAAGGTGGTCAAGACCAGCAGGGAATGGTAAGCCCGCTTTTTGCCCAACCAAAGGGGGGAGTGCTCCTTGTGCGGCCGCTATGAAATGAAGGGCCCTTTGGGCGAAGAAGAGGCCTTCCCGGGCCAGTTGCTGCCGGCTTTGGTCGCCCCGGGTCTTGTGATGACGCTGCGCTGGGGCTTTGCAAGCCTCTTGCCCGGCGGCAGGCCGCATATCAACGCGCGGCTCGAAAGCGCTGCCCTCTCCAAAACCTTCGGCGCGAGCTTTGCCCTTTCCCGCTGCCTGCTCCCGGCCAGCGCCTATTTCGAATGGCGCAAAAGCGCCTCCGGAAGCGTCAAAATCCGCGTCGGCTTTGGCGAGGGCGAGTATTTTTTGGCCGGCATTTGCCAAAACGGCTCGTTCGCGATCCTCACCCGCGAGGCGGCGCCCGAAATTCAGGCCCTGCATGGACGAATGCCGGTGATCGTGCCGGCGGCGGCTGCCGAAAGCTGGCTTTTGCGCGGCGAGCTGCCCGAAGAAGGGCCTTCCCTATCGCTAGAGCCCCTGCCCGGCGAGCAGGAGCAGCTGAACTTCTTCGACCAAACGACTTAAAGCTTAGAGGCAGCCCCATGCGAAACGCGGAAGCTCTTCACTACGTGGATTTGGGCGCCTGCTTTTATTTGCGCTCAATCGGTGACGCCGCGCATATGGCTCCGGAAGACAACGGCGTGTTCGAAACCATGCGCTCCATCAGCGATGTGAACGACCTTTATTCCGTCTTTCCTATTCGGTTGGACGGCCTTTCAGACGAAGCAATCGCCCAAGCGCTGGGCGAGATTCGCGCAAAGCGAGCGCATACCTGGTCGCCGCTCGTGGCCGGCGAACAGACCCTTTCCGCCCTTTACCCGGATGGAATGCGCCCGGTCTACGGCGAAGGCGATTTTGAAAAATACGCCGTGATGCTCCCCGGCGAGCTGCCGGGGGGGGGGGGGGGGGGGGGGGGGGGGGGGGGGGGGGGGGGGGGGGGGGCGGGCGGGGGGGGGTAGGTGGTGGCGGAGGCGGGAGCGGTGCGGGGAGACGAGGGTGAGTCACCGGAGCTGCG
>JAITTC010000123.1 GCA_031287285.1 Christensenellaceae bacterium | reverse complement strand
GGCCATCAGCATCCCGATCTCGTTGAGTAGTTCGCGGAACTCCTTAGGCCCGGTTTCCTTATCGCGTAAAAACGTCAGCTTATGCTGGATCAAAGGGTGATCCATCACGAATAGCCTGCCCATTCCCGTCCCTTCTCTCTTTCTTATTTGTTTTCGATTTCCGTAATCTGGTTCACGCGGCGCTGGTGCCTGCCGCCCTCGAATTCCGCGCCCAGAAAGGCGTCCACGATGTCGAGCGCCAGCATGGGGCCGATCACCCTGCCGCCCATGGCGAGCATATTCGCGTCGTTATGCGCCCGGGTCATGCGGGCCGAATAGCTGTCGGAACAGAGCGCGCAGCGAATCCCCTTGACCTTGTTGGCAGCGATGGAGATGCCGATCCCCGTGCCGCAGATCACGATGCCGTATTCAGCCCTTTTTTCCGCGATCTCACGGGCCACCTTCTCGCCATAGAGCGGGTAGTCGACCGACTCGCCCCCAAAACTGCCAAAATCCTTGAATTCAATGCCCTTCTCTTGCAAGTGGGCCATCACGGCCTGCTTGAGCTCAAAACCCGCTTGGTCACAACCGATGGCAATCATGCAAAAACCTCCCGCCTTCGTTTGCCCCTAGTATAACAGGAACCCCTCCCCGCGCGCAATCCGCTTCTCTTCCAGCCTGTTCATCCAAGCGAAAAAAACGCCCCCTGCCTGAAGGCAGGGGGCTGCATTGGGCTTGGTTTACGCGATATGATAGCCGGTTACGACCAGGAAGCCGTTGCATCCGCCGGGCGAAAGCAGGCTGAACCCCCCGGAAACGACCACGAACTGGATCTTCGTTTGGGGCGGATAGGTATAGATCCAGTCAAGGGTCGCCATTCCGGGCGTGCTGACCGGCAGATAGACCCCGCTGCTCTGGCCATTCTGCAGCATATGGATGGAAGTGTTCGGCTGGAGGGACTGCACGTGGAGCCCCAGCATGATGCGGTGGTGCGCGGCGCTGCCCAGGGTGAGGCTGCGCTCGGAAGGATCCCATCTCTCGCCGAGGGTATCGGAAACGCGGCTGAAGCTTAGCAGGTCGGTCGTGTCAAAGCTGGCTGGCCGGTCGTTCATCAGCGACGCGAATTCCATGATCGCGGAGGCGCCCCTCGCGCCCGGGTCGCCCGGCGGGCCTTGCCGCCCCTCGGCGCCGCTTGCGCCCGGATCGCCTTGTTGCCCTTGAGGCCCTTGCTCGCCCGCCGCACCCTGCGGGCCTTGCGGCCCTGCCGCGCCGGGCTCGCCTTTCAGGCCCTGAGGGCCCGCCATTCCGGGAAGGCCGCGTGGCCCCGTCGGCCCAGCGTTCCCTTGAAGGCCCTGCGGCCCTCGCGGGCCGGCGGCGCCGGGCTCGCCCCTGGGGCCCTGCGGGCCTGCCGGGCCAGGATCCCCCCTTGGCCCCTGCGGGCAGGTCGGCGCCATCTGGCAAGAACAGTTCTGCATGCCGCAAACCGGGCAGCATCGCCTTGAAAAACTCATTTCTTTATCGCCCCTTTCCGTGTCGGACGCTGTAGACCTATGCGGCCCTTTTGGCCGGTATACCGGCCGCCCAGCTGGCAAAAATACTCTATCAGCCGCCGCAAAACGGCCTGGTTTACCCTCCCCCTTGCTTTGCCAGGGCCCCTTTCCATGTGCTATACTGCCCGCGAAGCTAACTTTTCAAGGGCTAACGCTATTTCAAGGGGGAACCTGTCTTGGGCAATCTCTTCGCCTGCCTTTATCTTGGCGCCTTTCTGTTTTCGGGCTTCGTTTATGCCCGAAGGCTTGCGCCCGAAATCGGGCTTTTGGCCCAGACCGCGCTATCGCTTAGCCTCGCGCTCTTTTTGCTGATGTGGCTGCCCGCGCTCTTCGCCCTCTTCCTCGGCTTTGCGGTGCCCGCGCAGCTCTTTGCCCTCGGCCTTGTCTTTTTGCCTGCCGCGCTGCTGGTTTTGATCGGCCTTCGCGGGCACGGGGCCCAAAAGGCGGCTGCCTGCCGGTCGGAGGCGCTCGCGCTCGCCGCGCTGCTGCTGCCCTTGCTCGCGCTCTGCGCCTATCTTTTGCACACCCATGTGCTCCGAGCTGATGCATCGGGCGCGCTGCACACCGGGCAGTCGGGCTTTGGCGATATGGCCATGCATCTTTCCTTCATTAGCTCCATCGCAAGATCCGGCGCCTTCCCGCCGCTCTACTCCATCCAAAGCGGTTCTGCGATGGGCTACCCCTTCCTTTGCGACAGCATCTCCTCCACCTTCTTGGTGCTCGGCGCCTCGCTGCGCCTTTCCTACATCCTGCCCATGCTCCCCGCGCTGCTGGCGGTGTTTTCCTTCGTCTATCTTCTCTTTGAAGGCTGGCTGCAAAGCAGAGCCGCCGCGATTTTGGGCTTTGTGCTGTTCTTCCTGGGCTCCGGCTTTGGCTTTGCCTATTTCTTCGATGGCAGCGCCGCCGATTGGCCAAACTTCACCCGCCTCTTCACCGCCTTTTACGAAACGCCGACCAACCTGATCGAGCAAAATATGCGCTGGGTCAACCCAATCGCCGATATGCTCCTGCCCCAGCGCGCCACCCTCTTTGGCTGGAGCATCCTCTTCCCCTGCCTGTATCTTCTGCAGCGCGCCCTGTTTTCGGGCGAAAGGCGGCATTTTCTGCTGCTTGGGCTCTTCGCTGGCGGCCTGCCGCTGATCCACACCCACTCCTTCCTAGCGCTGGGGCTTTTTTCGCTGAGCGGCCTCATTTATGCTCTCTTTCGCAAAAAAGAGCTTCTCTTCCCCTATCTTTTGCTCTATGGCGCGCTGGCGCTCGCGCTTTCGCTGCCGCAGCTGGCCGCCTTCACCTTCGCGCAGGCCAGCCAGGGCCATTTTTTGACCTCGCACTGGAACTGGGGCAATTTGAGCGACAATATTTTTTGGTTTTACCTCAAAAATATGGGGCTTGTCTTCCTCTGCCTGCCCTTCGCCCTGGCCAACGCGCGCGGGAAGGCCTGGTTTTTCGTGTTTTCCCTGCCCATTTGGCTGATTTCCGAGCTTTTTCTCTTCCAGCCAAACGCCTACGATAACAACAAGCTGCTCTTCATCCCCTATCTCTTGGCCTGCGGCCTCACCGGCGACTTTTTGCTGCTTTGCTGGCAAAAACTCGCGGGGCTGCGCCTGCGCGCCGCGCTCGCCGCCCTGGTGCTCTGCGCGGGCACGCTTTCGGGGGCCCTGACGCTCGCGCGCGAGGTCGTTTCCGACTACGAGCTCTTCTCGGCGCCGCAGGTGCGCGCGGCGCGCTTCGCGGAAGGCCTTTTGCCAAGGGACGCGATCCTCCTCACCGGCGACGAGCACAACAACGCCTTTGCCGCCCTTTCGGGGCTGACCATCGTGCAAGGCTCGCCCTCCTACCTCTACTTTCACGGCGTGTATGACCAGGCTCGCGCGCGCGACGTTCGCCTGATGCTAAGCTCCGCCCAAAGCCTGCGCGAGCTCGCCCCCAAATACGGCGTCACCCACATCGTCTTCAGCGATTACGAGCGCGCCATGGGTGCGAGCGACGAGGTCTTTCAGGGCCTGCCGCTCCTCTACAGCGAGGGCGGCGTGCGCATTTATTCTTTTAAATAGCCATTTCCCGGCAGGAATTCGTCGCTTAACGCAGAATTAATGAAGTATACCCACCGCGATCGGCGAGAGCGAGAATAAGGAGGTTTCCCCATGCGCATCGACATACAGGGCAGGTCCATCGCTATCTCAGACGCGATCGATTCCTACATAAACAAGAAGGTCGGGAAGCTCAGCCGCCTTTTCGACGATGATGTGGAGGCGCAGGTCCATCTGCGCATCGACCACCACCGCCAGATCTGCGAGATCACCATTCCGCTGCGCGGCGTGATCCTTCGCGCAGAAGAGGTCGCAGACGACATGTACGCGGCGGTCGACGGCGTGATCGCCAAGCTCGAAAGGCAGATTCGCAAGCACCGCACCAAGCTGAGCAAGCGCTTCCGCCACGGAATCGAGCACAGCGGCGAAGAGCTCTATGAAAGCCCCTTCGAAGAGACGGCCCCGGGCAGCGTTATTCGGACCAAGCACTTTGCCCTGGAGCCCATGAACGCGGAAGGCGCCATCGAGCAGATGGAGCTCCTCGGCCACAGCTTCTTCATGTTCCTCGACGAAAGCAGCAGGCAGGTGCAAACGGTCTATAAGCGGGCCGACGGCAACTATGGCCTGCTGATCCCAGACTAAGTCTAGCCCTAAGAAGCTTTCAGGCCCCCGGGAAAATCCCGGGGGCTTTTTTGCTTGCCTTTGCACCCCTTCGGGCAAGGAAGGGCTATTTTCAACAATTTTCCTTTTGCATTCGATCCCCGCCTCCTATACACTGTACACAAAGTTTTAACATAAATGGCTGGGGCGGGCAAAGGGGGAGGGACTTCTTTGATGTATAAGCTGATGCTGGTCGAGGACGAGGACCTCGTGCGCAACGGGATCGCCTCGCTGGTGGACTGGGAAAGCTGCGGCTTTACGCTGTGCTCCATGGCGGCAGGCGGGCTTGAGGCGATTGAAAGCGCCGGCAAAACCCTGCCCGACGTGGTTTTAACCGATATTGCCATGCCCTACATGAATGGCATCGAGATGATTGAGCGCCTGCGAGGGCTCTACCCGCTGATGCAATACATCATCGTTTCCGGTCACGATGATTTCAGCTTCGTGCAAAGCGCCCTGCGCAACCGGGTGCTCGACTATCTCTTAAAACCCCTCGCGCGCGAAGGCATCATGGAGGTGCTGCGCCGGGCAAAGGCTCAGCTCGACGAGCAGAGCGACAATCGGCTGAATCTATCGCTGCTCGAGGCCAGGGCGAAGGAAAATCTGCTGCTCTCCGAGCGCATGGCGGTCTATGAACTGCTCACCGGCTCCGCCGACAGCCAGGAGCCAGGCGCCGCGCAGGTCAAGGCGCTCTTCCCCTGCTTTTTGGCCCTGCTCTCAAGGGCCCCGGAGCCCGCCAAGGGCCCGCGCCCGGCCTTTCAGGGCCGGGAGGATCTGCTCTCGGCCTCCATGATGGGCATCATTCAGGATGGCTGCGCGCCGCTGAACGGCTTTTGCCTGCGCTTCCGGGGGCAATACTTGGCGCTTCTGAGGGGCAGCCAAGAGGAAGCCGTGGCCGCGATGGATCAGATCCAGGCGGAGCTTAAGCACTATCTCGATCTGAATCTGGACGTTTCGATCGCCAGCGAGGTCTTCAGCGCGAAGGACCTGGCCCCGGCCTACAGGCAGGCGCTGCTCCGCCTGCTTTCATCGGGGCTGGGCGAAAAGGGCCGGCTGTATTTGAGCGATGAGAGCCCGCCGCCCCAGCCCGCGCGCAGCGCAGAAAGGCTCTTTAGGCAGCTTGGCGAGTTGATCCGCCTGGGCGACGACGAAGGCCTGCGGGGCTTCTTCCGCGAGCAGACCGAGGCGCTGCTTGCCGCCCTGCCGGATGCCACGGAGCTCCAGTTCCATTACGCGGCCATCCAGAGCGCGGTCCTTAGCACGGCGAGCTGGGCCGGCATCGAGGAGGCCCGCGTCTTTCCCTTCCTTCCCTACGACCCCCTGAGCGACCCTCTCGACGTCCCCCTTTTTATGGGCAGGCTCTGCGAGCTGGCCCTGGGCGTTTCGCGCCTGATTGCGGCGCAGAATAAGCGCGACGACAAGGCGCTTCTCGATCGCATTCTCGCCTTCATTCACGAAAACTACCGCAGCCACGAACTTTCCCTCGAACTGCTCTGCTCGCGCTTCCATATCAGCGGCACGCAGTTCTTCTTGCTGTTCAAGCGCGAGATGGGCACGAGCTTTTTGCAGTATGTGCTCGATCTGCGCATCAAGACGGCGCAGAAGATGCTGCTTGAAAGCGACGAGAAGATCTATCGCATTGCGGAGCTCTGCGGTTTTGGCGACGCGGCTTACTTTGGCTACTGCTTCAAGCAGCGCTGCGGTCTAACGCCCAAGGACTTCCGCAAGCGCTAAGCGCGCGGCAAAACCCCGGAAAGGAGCTGTGCCCCAATATGGAAAGGATCAGCATTCGCTTCCTGCTCATGTCGGTGATCCTGCTCGTTTCCCTGGTCGGGATGCTCCTCTTTCACGGGGTATTCGGCAACCTGACCCGCGCCGCCTTCAGCCAGCTCGATTTGCAGATCATCACCCAAAACGTAGAGCAGTCCAGGCTCAAATTAGACGCCTTAATCGATCAAACGAGTTCACTAAGCCAATATATCCTCTCTGATCTCCTGCTCAACGAGGGCGCGGGGCTGCTGAGCTTCCAAAAGGCCGCGCATTCCGCCATCGGCTTAAACGGCGACCTGCGCTCGATCTTCCTGCTCGATGAAGGCGGCAAGATGCTGGCCTTCAGCTCCCATGGCGAGCTGAAGGCAGACTATAACGCCTCCGGCGAAGCCTGGTTTGAGGCAGCAAACGCAAGCCAGGAGCCCAGCTATTCGCTGCCGCACATCCAGCAGGCGAGGCTTGGCGCTTACCCTTGGGTCGTTTCCATCGTCTACCCGCTTCGAACGGTTTGGGAGGGCAGGGAGCTTTCAGGCTACCTGGTGCTCGACCTGAGCACCGCCGCCCTGCGCGAGATCTGCACCGCGCCCGGCCTGGAGGGCGAGGGCTATCTATACATCACCGACCGGTCCGGCGATCTCGTCTATACCCCAAGGGCCAGGGTCGACAGCCTTCGCTCCAT
>JAITTC010000108.1 GCA_031287285.1 Christensenellaceae bacterium | reverse complement strand
GCTGGGGCGACGAGGGCTTTGGCAGGGTCGATATGCAGCAGAGCGTTCTGGCCGCGATGGGTTCCGCCATCGCCTGGATCTTCGCCCCGCTTGGCTGGGGCGACTGGAAGGCCGCGGTGGCCGCCATCACCGGCCTCATCGCCAAGGAAAACGTGGTGGGCACCTTTGGCATCCTCTACAATTACGCGGAGGTCGCGGAAGACGGCGCGGAGATCTGGTCCCTGCTGGCTGCGAGCTTCACGGCGCTCAGCGCCTATTCCTTCTTGGTGTTCAACCTCCTCTGCGCGCCCTGCTTTGCCGCCATGGGCGCCATCCGGCGCGAGATGAACAACGCGAGCTGGTTCTGGATCGCGATCGGCTACCAGTGCGGGTTCGCCTATGTGGTCGCGCTCTGCGTCTATCAATTCGGGCTGTTGTTTTCCGGGCAGTTCGGCCTGGGCACGCTCGCTGCCCTGTTGCTGGCGGCAGGCTTCCTGTTCCTGCTGCTTAGGCCGCAAAGGGCGGCCTTGCCGAGCCGGGCGCCCCTCAACGCGAAAGGAGCGTAAGAAATGGGAACTCTATCGGTTGGATTGTTCCTGCTGGCCTTGGTGGCGGCGATTCTCGCCAGGCTGGCCGTCAATAAGCGCAAAGGAAAGAGCCTCGTCTGCGGCGTGGATTGCGCAAGCTGCCCGCACTGTGCCGCGCATAAGCCAGCCGTCGACCGGCCGGCCGCCAAACCTCGCTAACCAGGGTTTTCCTACCCCCTACATTCCCCTCCGGGGCGCGGCGACCGCGAACCGGAGGGGCTTTTATATGGAAACACAGCGATGAAAAGCCCATAGTCGCGCCCGGGCAGGGTTTATTGCCGCTGTAGGCCCCTTCACGGCTGCTCTTTATCGCTGACCCCGTCGATCTCATCCGGAAGAGCGGCGCGCCTGCCCTATATATGGGAAGAGCCTCATCTGCGGCGTGGATTGCGCAAGCTGCCCGCACTGCGCCGCTCATCAGCCGGCCGTCAAACCGCACTAACCAGGGTTTTCCTACCCCCTGCATTCCCCTCCGGGGTGCGGCGACCGCGAAGCGGAGGGGCTTTTATGTGGAAGCACAGCGGCGAAAGCCCATGGTCGCGCCCGGGCAGGGTTATTGCCGCTGTAGGCCCCATTCGCGGCTGCTCTTTTCGATCTCATCCGGAAGAGCGGCGCGCTTGCCTTATATTAGGGAAGGTTTGAGCTGGCGAAAGAAGCAAGAGGGGCAAGAAGGGAGGAATTGTGGGCGGACCGGAGCGCCAATCCCTTCTATGCGGCTCCTGACATCTCCATTGTCAGGCTGGCCGTCAATAAACGCAAGGGAAAGAGCTTCATTTCCGGCGTGGATTGCGCAAGCTGCCCGCACTGCGCCGCTCATCGGCCAGCCGTCAACCGGCCGGCCGCCAAACCTTGCTAACCAGGGTTTTCCTACCCCTGCATTCCCTTCCGGGGCGCGGCGACCGCGAGCCGGAGGGGCTTTTATGCCGAAACACGCAAGCGAAGTCCATGGCCGCGCTCGGGTAGGGTTTATTGCCGCTGTAGGCCCCCTTCGCGGCTGCTCTTTATCGCTGACCCCGTCGATCTCATCCGGAAGAGCGGCGCGCCTGCCTTATATTAGGGAAGGTTTGAGCTGGCGAAAGAAGCAAGAGGGGCAAGAAGGGAGGAATTGTGAGCGGACCGGAGCGCCAATCCCTTCTATGCGGCTTCTACCATCTCCATTGCCGCCAGGCTGGCCGTCAATAAGCGCAAGGGAAAGAGCCTCATCTGCGGCGTGGACTGCGCAAGCTGCCCGCACTGCGCCGCTCATCGGCCAGCCGCCAAACCTCGCTAACCAGGGTTTTCCTACCTCCTGCATTCCCCTCCGGGGCGCGGTGATCGCGAACCGGAGGGGCTTTCATGCCGAAACGCGCAAGCGAAGTCCATGGCCGCGCTCGGGCAGGGTTTATTGCCGCTGTAGGCCCCATTCGCGGCTGCTCTTTATCGCTGACCCTGTCGATCTCATCTGGAAGAGCGGCGCGCCTTAGGGGTGGCGGAAGAAGCAAGAGGGGCTAGAAGGGGAAATGGGGGGGGGGGCGATCTGGAACACCGATCATCCCCATGCGGGTCATCTCGAACATCTCTATTGCCCGGCCGGCCGTTATCCGGCATGGGTTCGACCGATCCATAAAAGGCGCCATTCCTCGCCAATGCGCAAAAAAAGCGCTCCCGTAACGGAGCGTTTTTTATGTGGTTGCGCTTTGCGACCTGCGAAGCGCCGCCTCCTTCAGGGCCTCGTTGGGCATGAAGGTGGCGATTTCCGCCGTGGCCCTTCCCTGATCACCAGCCGGCGCTGTAACCGTTTCGCCGCTTGCGTCCCTCGCAACAAAAAGGGCTGACGGCCGCCATCGGGCTGGGTTAAAAAGGCTCGCAAAGGCAGACGAGTGCGGACGTGGGGCGAAAAAATGGGGAAGGGCGCGCGGAATCGCCCCATCCGCCGTCTACCCGCACTCTTCCTCGATCTCAAGGCCGGAGGCCCTGGTTTCCACGGCGAAGCATTCGCCCTCGGTGCGGCAAAGCGCCGCGGCGCGTTCCGCCGCGGCACGGTCTTCAAAAAGCCCTAAAACCGCGCTTCCGCTTCCGCTCATCGTGGAGGCCTGCGCCTCGGCGGCGCGCAGCGCCAGAAGGGCCTTGCGAACGCTCGGGCAAAGGTCGAGTGCGGCTTCCTCCAGCGCATTGCCCATGGCCTGCGCAAGAGCCGCCAAATCCCCCTGAATCAGCGCGTTTTGCGCGGCCTCGACCATCGGGTGCGAGGGGGTCCGAAGCCCGTCCCAGGCGGCAAAGACGAGCTTGGTCGAAAGGCCCTCTTTTGGCTTTACGAGCACGAGGTGAAGCTCCCTTTTGGGGGTGAAGAAGGCCAAATCCGTGCCGATTCCGCTCGCCCGCGCGGCCCCGCCGCGCAGGCAAAAGGGAACGTCGGCGCCAAGGCTTGCCGCAAGGGCATGAAGGGCTTGCGACGGCAGGTTCAGCCCCCAAAGGCGGTCAAGGGCGCAAAGCGCGGCCGCTGCGTCGGCGCTGCCCCCGCCAAGCCCGGCTTCCAAGGGGATGCGCTTGAGCAGCCAAATCCGCGCGCCCTTTTTCGCCCCCGTTTTTGCCCGCAAAAGCTCTGCCGCGCGCAAAACGAGGTTTCCCTCGGCGGGCAGCGCGCGCCCTTCGATGTCAAGGCTTAATTCGGGCGCGCTTTCGAAGCGGAGCTCGTCAAAAAGGCTGAGGGACTGCATCAAATAATCGACCTCGTGGTAGCCGTCTTCCCTCTTTAAAAGAACATCTAGGCAGGGGTTGGCCTTGGCGTAGGCGCGCGCGAGCAGACGCAAGAGATTTCCTCCCTTCCCTCAAAGAAAAGGGGAAGCGCCGCTTCCCCGCCGCCATTTCAACGGCAATCAGCGCAAAAATAAGGCGCTGAGCTCGAATAGCAGCTCCGTGGGGCCCCCCGCCGCGCGGCCGCCGGGGGCGCCAAGCGGCCACCCCCCGCCAGCGCCCCGCGGGCGCGATGGGCGGCCATCCGCCACCCGCCGCGCCCGCA
>JAITTC010000095.1 GCA_031287285.1 Christensenellaceae bacterium | reverse complement strand
AGGTCCGGGTTCATGCCGGGCATGTAGACCTGAAAGCCCTTGCTAACGGGGGTAGAACCGTCAAAATCGGCGTAAGAAAGCGTGATTTGGAAGCTCGAGGGCAGGTCGCCATAGCGGTCGCTCAGCGGCAAGGTGCGCAGGGTATATTCGCCCGGCGCGATGGAGCCTTGCCGGAAGACGTTTTGGCTCTTATAATAGAGTTCGAAGTTGCTGATGAGGCTGCCGTCGCCCAGAACCGAAAGGCGCACGTCTAAATACACGCCGCCATCCGCGTTTTCGACGGGCGTGGCGCTGAGCGAAACCTCGGCCTGCGCGGCGTAGGCGGGCGCGGGCGAAAAAAGCCCCGCAAACAGGGCGAGGAACAGGGCCAAAGAAAGGCAAGCCTTCGGCATTTTATGCATTAAAATCCCTTTCGTCTTTCGGCCTTGGCTCCGTCGCCCGGGCCGAGGGATGGTGAAAACAAACCAAAATCATTTTACAGACGGTGGCGGGGCTTTGTCAAGTTTTTAGCCTGCAGCCCGCCTGGAAGGAGAAAAAATGGCAAGCGAAATTCCAGGCCTGAGCCGGGGGGCGGCCGATTGGTTTGCCCGCTGCTACGGCGCGCCCACGATGGCGCAGGCAAAGAGCTGGCCGCTGATCGCGGAGGGCAAAAACCTGCTGCTTTCGGCGCCGACGGGCTCCGGCAAGACGCTGGCTGCCTTTTTGGTGTTCATCGATCAGCTCCGGCGCGAAGCGGAGGAAGGCCTCTTGCCCGATGAGACGCGGCTGCTCTATCTCTCGCCGCTGAAATCCCTCACAAACGACATTCGCCAGAATCTCAATCGCCCGCTGGAGGGCCTTGGCGCCCGGGGCGTTCGCGCCGCGCTGCGCAATGGCGACACGCCGGCGTCCGAGAGGCAAAAGATGCTGCGAAGGCCGCCCCACATCCTCATTACCACGCCGGAATCGCTGTTTTTGCTGCTCTCGTCAGAGGGCGGGCGCAGGATTTTGAAAACGCTTCGGGCAGTCATCGTGGATGAGCTTCACGCCCTGCTCGACGGGAAGCGCGGCGCGCACCTGCAGCTTTCATTGGCAAGGCTTGACGCGCTTTGCGGAAGGCGGCTGCAGCGCGTCGGGCTTTCCGCCACGGTCGAACCCCTCGAAACGGCGGCCGCCTTCCTCGTGGCGCCGCAGGCGGTTGAAATCGTGGCCCCCGCAATCGAAAAGCGACGCGAAATCGAGATTCGCCTGCCGGTTGAGGATTTCAGATCCCTGCCCGAGGGCACGGTTTGGCCAGAGATCGCCAAGGAGATCCTTCGAAGGGCGGAAGGCGCCCGGAGCATCCTTGCCTTCACCGAAGGGCGGAGGCAGTCCGAAAAACTGGCCTTCCACCTGAACGACCTGGGCGGCGAGGGCTTCGCGCGCACGCACCACAGCTGCATCTCGAAGGAGCAGCGGCTCGAGGCGGAAACCGCGCTTCGCGAGGGCAGGCTGCGGGTGCTCTGCGCCACATCCTCCATGGAGCTTGGCATAGACGTAGGCGAAATCGACCTGGTGGTGCAGCTCGGGCCGCCGCTTTCCGCGGCCAGCGCGCTGCAAAGGCTGGGGCGCGCCGGGCACGCGCCGGGGCGGGTTTCGAAGATGCTGGTCTTGCCCAAGACCGGCGGGGAGATCCTGCCCTGCGCCTTCCTTTCGGGGCTTGCGCTCGAAGGGAGGATCGAGCGGGCCAAGCCGCCGAGGAAGGCCCTTGACGTGCTGGCCCAGCACCTGGTTTCGATGGCCGGGGTTTCTGGCTTTCACGTGGATGAAGCGCTCTGCCTTCTTAAAAACGCGGATTGCTTCAAGGATGTGACGCGCGAGGAGCTCGAGGGCGTCTTGCGGATGCTCGCCGGGGATTTTGAGCACAGTTTAGACAGGCCCGTGCGCCCGCGCCTTCTTTATAACCGCCTAAACGGCCAGATCAGCGGCGACAATTACGCCAAGCGCCTGGCGGTTTCTTCCGGCGGGACGATCCCGGATCGGGGCATGTTCCCGGCGGTGCTCGCGGACGGCACGCATTTGGGCGAACTGGAGGAGGAGTTCGTCTTCGAGGCGCGCATTGGCGATAAGTTCCTGCTGGGCGCCTTCGCCTGGCGCATCCAGGAAGTTCGCAGGGATCGGGTCGTCGTCGCCCCTGCCTCGCCGGAGGGCGCGCAGGCGCCCTTCTGGAAGGGCGACGGGAAGGGCCGCGCCTATGAAACGGGCCTTGCCTTTGGGCGCAAGCTGCGGGCTTTAAACGAGGCGCCGCCCCAAAAGCTGCCCGCGGCGCTTGCCGCCCTCGGGCTTGACAAAGGCTGTTCCCGCGAGGCGGGAGGGCAGATTTTGAGGCAGATCGAGCTGACCGGCTGCCTGGCTGACGACCAGACCATCCTCTGCGAGCACCTGAGCGATCAGGCAGGCGAAAAGCAGCTCATGCTGCATTCGGTCTTCGGGCGGCGGGTCAACTCGGCGCTCGAAATCCTATGCCAGCACGCGGCGGCGAAGGGGAGCGGGGGCGAGGTTCGCTCCTTTGGCGACGACGACGGCTTTCTTTTGCACGCCTTGGGCGGGGGCGAGCTGCCGGAAGGGCTGCTTGGCCAAATCGATCCCTCGACGGCAGCCGAAACCCTGCGCGCCCTGCTGCCCGCCGCGCCGCTCTTTTCGATGCTCTTTCGCTATAATGCGGCCAGGGCCCTGATGATGGGCCTGCGCGGCGCCGGGCGGCAGCCGCTTTGGGTGCAGCGCCTGCGCGGGGCGGAGTTTTTGGGCTCCGCAATCGGGCAGGAGGGGCACCCCCTGGTAGCCGAAACCCTGCGCGAGTGTTTGGAGGACTACCTCGACATTCCCGCAGCAATCGAGGTTTTGCGAGGCGTTCGCGAGGGGCGCATTCGCCTGCACGAGGTTTGGCCCTCCTCGCCGTCGCCCTTCTCGCTGCCCCTGCGCCGCCAGGTCGAGAGCACGATGCTCTATGAATACAACCCCTTGCCGCCGGAGGCGAAGGTTGCGGTTGAAGCGGCCCTGCTTCAGCAGGCGGTGAAGCCCGGCCGGGAGGAGCTTGCCGCGCAGTCGGCCGTGAGCGTTTCGCCCGAGAGCCCCGAGCGCCTGCATGCGCTGCTCATGGCGCAGGGCGACTTTTTGGCGGAAGAGCTCGACGCGCCGCTCGATTTTTTAGAGGAATTGCTGCGCGAGGGCCGCGTTTCTTACCTGGAACCCGGCCTTTGGCTGGCCAAGGAGCAGGAAGAATTCTATGAAAGCGCCTTGCAAGAAGGAAACGAGGAGGCGTTTCGGCGCGTCGTGCGGCGCTGCCTGCGCTACCGGGGGCCGCAGAGCCCCAATAGCCTCAGCCAGCGCTACGGCCTGCCGGAAGAGCGTTGCGCCGGGGCTTTGGAGGCGCTCTCGGCCGCCCGTGAGGCGGTGCGGGAGGGCGAGGAATTCTACCATCAGGAGCTTTATGAGCGGGCGCGGCGGCAGACGCTAAAATCGCGCCGCGAGGCGGTGAAAACCCTGCCGCCCGAGCATTTTGCCGCGTTTATGGCCTCGCGCCTGCGCGGGAGCGGTTCCGCGGCGCAGCAGCTTCGCGCGGGAATTCAGCCGTTGCTGGGCCTGGCGCTGCCGCCTACGCTCCTTGAGGGAACGCTGCTGCCCGCGCGGGTGCCGAATTACCGGCCTGCCCTGCTTGACGAGCTGCTCGCGGGCGGCGAGATTCGCTGGCGCCTGCTGCCGGGGTCAAGGCAGCTGCTCATCTTGGAGGAAAACGCCGATGTGGATTGGGAGGCCGAGCCATTGGCCGAAGGGTTCGACCTAAGCGAGGAGGAAAACACCGTTTTTCGCGCGCTGAAGGCGCGCGGCGCGAGCTTTGCACACGCGCTCTCGCCGCTGCTTCCCGGCAAGGCGCTGCTTCCCGTGCTGTTTTCGCTGATGGAAAAGGGGCTTGCGCATGCCGACCACTTCGCGCCGCTGCGGCAATGGCTCGCGGGGGACGAGAGCCGGAGCCTATCGCCGCGGGTGCGGGCTTTGGCGCGCACGCAGGCCAAAATATCGGGCCGCTGGGAGCTTGCGCGGCCGCTGAAGGCCCTGCAGCCAGATGCCGCGCTCGAGCGGGCCTTTGCCCGATCGCCCCTGCTCTGCCGCGAGAGCTGCGAAGGCCTTGCCTGGCCCATCGCGCTGGAGTTTCTGCGTGCGCTCGAATATACGGGGAAGGTGCGAAGGGGCTATTTCGTCCGCTCGCTCTCGGGGGCGCAGTTCATCCGCGCCGAGGAGTTTGCCGCCGTGACAGCGCGGCTAAGCGCGCCTTCGGGTGAAATGCTGTGGCTTTCAGCCGCCGATCCCTTTCAGGCCTGGGGAAGAATTCTGCCGCACGGGGAAGGCCGTGCCTTTGCAGCGCTGCCTTTCAGCGCCGTGGCGCTGAAAGGAGGCGTTCCGGTGCTGCTCTTCGAGCGGCAGGGCGAATGCCTGCGGGTTTTTGACGAAAGCTGCCTTGCGGCAGGGCTTTTGGCCTTTGCGGCGGCCTTTGAAAAGGGGCTCGTCTTTCCGCAGATCAACCGAGTACTGGTGAAGAACCCCGCGCCGGAGATGCGCCCCGCTTTGGAGGCTGCGGGCTTCCGCCGCGAGGGGCTTAATCTTTCGCTTTGGCGCGGGGTCTGAGGCCGTTTGCCGACTGGGTTTGCGGATGCGCGCTCCCGTATGGTCGCGCGCCTGAACGGATCGCCTCGCTAGCGCTCGGACGGGTACGGGCGCGCTCGCTCCGCTCGCGCGCCAAGGGGCGGGCGCCGCGCTGCGCGCGGCTGTCCGGCAAAAAGGCCCGGGCTCAGGCCTTCGGCCTGGCGCGGAGCCCTTTTTTGCCGGCCCCCGGAGGAAACCTCTGGCCTCCCCCGCGCGGCCCTCGCGCCGCCGAAGCCCCTTCTTCCGTTCCGCATCGTGCGCCTTCCGCGCAAAAAGCGATTCGGCAACAGGGATCGAGAGGTCTAAAGGCGAATATAAAAAGCTTAAGTGCTTAAGATGCGCCCCTGAAAGGGAGGAATCACGGATGTTGGGCAGGCTAAAGGAACTTTGCGCGAATGCCGGCGCCTTTACGGGCGGCCAAAGGCTGCTCGCGCTCGGTTGCGTCACGAAGATCTGGCCCCTCAGCGCCTCTTCCTTCAGCGTGCGCCTCGAAACGCCGCAAGGCCAGCGCCGCGTGGTGCTCGAGATGGACGCGCAGAACCTGCCCATCGCGGGCAGCTGCTCGCATTGCGCGCCGAAGGGCGGCCCTTTCTGCGTGCACATGGTCGCGGCGGCGCTGGCGCTCATCCCGGGTTCCACCGGGCCGGAGCTCAGCCAGCGCGAAGAGGCCCAAATCGCCTCCGATCTGCTCGCCTACTTCGACCAGCCGCAGCTCCGCGAAGAAAGCCTGCGCCTGGAGCTCCACCTCCAGGCGGGCGGCGACGGGCCGCCAAAGGCCGCTTTGCGCGTGGGCACGCAAAGGCAGTATGTCGTTCGCGATCTCTACGCCTTTTTAAACGACTACTTCCAAAAACGCCCCCTAAGCTTTGGCAAGGCGCTTCGCATGGACCCTGCCTGGCAGTGCTTTGGCGAGAAAGACGAGCAAATCCTCTCTCTCTTGCACGAAGCCGCGCTCTCTTGCGCGCTGGGCGGCGAAATACCCGGCGAAAAGAGCCTGCCGCTGACCGAAGATAAACTCAAGGCCCTTCTTCGCTTGCTCAAATGCCATGAATTCTTCCTCATCGAGGGCGGGCGCAGCGTTCGCCTGCCCGGCGTGAATGATCGGCCGATCAAGGCCGGCGTTTCGTTTTCGTCGCTCGGCGAAGCGATCGATATGCGGGTGAAGCTGCCGCTTGGCTTCCGCAAGCTCAGCTCTGACGGCGAGTTCGTCCGCACCGTAGACGGCGTCTTTCAGCTGCCGCCAGGGCAGCTCGCGGCGCTGCGGCCGCTCTTCAACGGCGCGCAGAGCTTCGGCTGCCGCTTTACCCGGCGGGAGGGCGAAAGGCTGCTCTCAGAGCTCCTTCCCCTGCTCGAAGGCCAGGCGGAAATCGAGCTGAGCGAAGACCTTTCCGCGCGCATCGAGCGGGGCAAGCTGCAAAGCCGCATCCTGCTCGACCTTTCCGGCCAGAACGTGCTCGCCCGCGTCGAGTTCATCTACGGCTCTAGGGTTTTGGACCCATTCTCTCCCCAAAAACAAGGCGGCTCCGGGGCCCTCGTCCTGCGCGACGGGGCTGCCGAGCGGCGGATTTTAGACGCGCTTGGCGGCTACGGCTTCCGCGTGCGGCCGGGCTGCGCGCATCTTGGCGGCACGGCCGAAATCTATCGCTTCTTGCTCGAAGGGATCGAGCGGCTTTCAGACCTTGGCGAGGTCTTCGCCTCCAAGGAGCTCCTGGGCCTGAAGCCGCGCCGCCTGCCCTTTAAGGGCAAGTTGCGCCTTGGCGGCGCCAGCCTGGAGTTCGATTTGCAGCTCGAGGGCCTCGATGGGGACGACAAGCAGGCCGTGCTCGACGCCCTGCGCGAAAAGCGCCACTACGTTCGCTTAAAGGGCGGGGACTTCCTCTCTTTGACCGAGGAAGACGGCTGGGGCCGGGCTGCGGGGCTCGTCGAGCAGGCTCTTCAGGCGCAGAGCGGCCTTTTGCTCTTCCCCTTGGCCCAGGCGCTGTTTCTTTCCGATCTTTTAGAGGGTTTCGAGAGCGAAATCGATCTGGAGCAGCGAATTTTTGATTTCATTCAGGCTCTTCGCTGCCCGCCCGGCGGCGCGGTGCCCATCAAGGGCCTTCGGCCCTACCAAAAGAAGGGCTTCCACTGGCTCTTGGCCCTGGGCAAGGCGCAGTTGGGCGGCATCCTGGCTGACGACATGGGCCTTGGCAAAACCGTGCAGCTCCTCGCGCTCTTCCTCGAAGCCAAAAAGGCTGAAAAAGAGCACCTCCCCTGCCTGGTCGTCGCGCCGACCTCCCTCATCTACAACTGGCAGGCGGAAATCGAACGCTTCGCGCCAAAGCTTCGCTGCCTGGTGCAGAGCGGCTCGCAGGAGGATCGCGCGGCAGCGGCAGCGGATCTGAACCAGATCGACGTGGTGGTGATTTCCTATGCCCAGCTCCGGCGCGACAGCGACTGGCTGAGCTCCATCGCCTTCCGCTATGTCGCCCTGGACGAAGCCCAGCAGATCAAGAACGCCTCATCAGTCGGGGCCATTGCCGCCAAGCGGCTTCAGGCGCAGGCCCGTTTTGCCCTGAGCGGCACCCCGATGGAGAATAACCTGGGCGAGCTTTGGTCCCTTTTCGACTTCTGCCTGCCCGGCTACCTCGGGCGCCAGCGCGACTTTCTGCAGCGGCACGAGGGCGGCGGCGAGGCGGAGCTCCTGCGCAGGCGCATCGCTCCCTTCCTCTTGCGCCGCGTGAAGCAGGATGTGCTCAAGGAGCTGCCCGACAAGCTCGAAACCGAGATCGTTTCCACTCTCTTGCCCGAGCAGCGCGAGATCTACGAGGCGACGCTGCAGCGGGCGCGCGCCCAGCTCCGCGCGGTCCAGGCCGCGGAAACGGCCCTGCGCGCGAACTTCCAGGTGCTTTCGGCCCTCACGCGCCTTCGCCAAATCTGCTGCCACCCGGGGCTGGTCTTCGAAAACTACCTCGGCGGCAGCGGCAAGCTCGAGCTCTTCATGGACCTGATCGGCTCGCTCCTGCCCGGCGGGCACCGCGTGCTGGTGTTTTCGCAGTTTACCTCCATGCTGGCCATCCTGCGCCGCGCCCTCGAAGAAGAAGGGCTGGCCGCCCTCTACCTCGACGGCTCCACCCCCGCCAAGGAGCGCCTCGCCCTGGCCGATCGCTTCAATCAGGGCGGCGCGCCGATCTTTCTCATCTCCCTGCGCGCCGGCGGCTTTGGGCTCAACCTCACCGGGGCCGATACGGTCATCCACTTTGACCCCTGGTGGAATCCGGCCGTCGAGGAGCAGGCGACGGACCGTGCCCATCGCATCGGCCAGAGCAAGACGGTGAGCGTCTTTCGCCTCATCGCCAGGGAAAGCATCGAAGAGAAAGTCGCGAAGCTCCAGCAAAGGAAGAAGGCGCTGGTCGATTCGGTGATCCTGCCCGGCGAGGTCGTTCCCGCCGCGATGAGCGAGCAGGAACTCCTTTCGCTGTTCGAGTGAGAGGGTTCTCCCCTGTCATTGGCTGGACTGCCTCGTCACCCGCTTCCCCCCAATGACGGCCCACAGCGCCCCTCGCGCCCTCCCCCGTCGTTGCGAACGGCAGTGAAGCAATCCAGCGTCCCCTTTTTTTGACGAAGCCTTTCTGTATTCCTGCTGGATTGCTTCGTCGCTTACGCTCCTCGCAATAACGAAGAAACAATCCAGTCTACCTTCCCCCGTCATTGCGAGCGACAGCGAAGCAATCCAGCGTCCCCCTTTTTTGACGAAGCCTTTCTTCATTCCTGCTGGATTGCCGCGTCGCTTACGCTCCTCGCAATGACGGCTCCACAGCGCCCCTCGCGCCCTCCCCCGTCATTGCGAACGGCAGTGAAGCAATCCAGCGCACCCTCCGCTCGTCATCGCGATTCACCCAGCCACCACAGCAGGAGAGCTTCCCATGCAATTCACGCAAGCCCACGATGTCAAGGCCTTTTACGCCCTCACGCGCGGCGCGCTTTTGAAGAGCGAGGCGCAAAACCTCGTTCTGCTGGGCAACCTCATCCTGGGCGTCGCCGGGGAAGACAAATCCGGCTGGCGCGACCCCGCGAACTGGTTCATGGCCACCGTTTCAGACTGCCCTGACCTGCGGCTCATCGCCCTGATGACCCCTCCGCACAACCTGACGCTCTATGAAACAGCCCCGAACGGCGAGGCCCTTTCCTGCTTCGCGGCCGGGATGCGCGGATGCGGCGTTTTACCGCCCGGGGTCATGACCGAAAGCTCGCTGGCCGCCCGCTTCGCGCGGATCTTTTCAGTCGCTTGGGAGCTTGGGCAGGAGCAGCGCATCTACGAGCTGAAAAAGCTCGATTCCGCCATCCCTTTGGCCTGCCAAATCCACCCGCGCGCGAAAGCGGCTTGCCTTTTTTGCCCTTCTGGCTGGCCGCCTTCCGCGCGGACTGCTTTCATCATCCCATATCCTGCGTCAAGGGCGAGGCGGAGGCCGCTCGCATCCGCATTGAGCGGCAAAGCCTCTATCTGCTCGAGCTGGGCGGCGTGCCGGTTTTCATGGCCGAAAAGGCCCGCCCGATGAGGTCGGTCTGCGGCGTCAGCTTCGTTTATACGTCCCCCTTTTTTTCGCGGCGGGGGTTATGCAAGCTCCTGCGTCGCCCAGCTCAGCCGGTTAATTCTGCTGAGCGGCTTTTCGAGCTGCGTGCTCTATGCAGATCTTGCGAACGGAACCTCGAACGGCATCTACCGGCGAATCGCTTACACCCCGACCTGCGACTCGAGCGTTATTCGCTTTAGCCAGCCCTAAAAGGAGGCATTTCCATGCAAATCATCGCGCTTTCCGCGCAAAACAAGGCCCTCGTCCGCCAGGGCGCGGCGCTTCTGGAAGAGGCCTTTCCGCAGTCCTACCGTGGCGAGGGCATGAGCGAGATGCAAAAGCTGCTCTCTGGGGAGCGCATCCTGCTGGCCGCCGTGGAGGGGGGCGAAAGCGGCGAGCTTTTGGGCCTCATTGGCGCCATCCCGCAATATGGCGTCACGGGCTGGGAACTGCACCCCCTCGCCGTGCGCGAGGGCCTGCGCGGCCGCGGAATCGGCTCGGCGCTGGTGAAGGCGCTCGAAGCGGAGTGCGCGAAGCGAGGCTGCCTCACGATCTACCTGGGCACCGACGACGAGGAGGGCAAAACCTCGCTCTCAGAAGGCGATTTATTCGAAAACACCTTTGAAAAGCTGCAAAACATCGTGAATTTGCGCCGCCACCCCTTCGAGTTCTATCAAAAGCAGGGCTACCAAATCGTCGGCGTGATTCCAGACGCCAACGGGCTCCGCAAGCCCGATCTCTATATGGCCAAGAGGCTGCGGCGCTAAGCTTTGGGGTGAAGCCCCTTGATCTGCCGCTGATGGGCCTTCATCAGCGCGTCCGCAGTCGCCATTTTCCCGATGGCCTGCCGCATAGGGGCTTCGAGCTCCCCGCCCTTCTTCGAGCAGCTTGGCCGCCGCCCCGTCGAATTCTATCAAAAGCAGGGCTACCAAATCGTCGGCGTGATTCCAGACGCCAACGGGCCCGGCAAGCCCGATCTCTATATGGCCAAGGGGCTGCGGCGCTAGGCTTTAGGGCGAAGCGCCCTGATCTGCCGCTGGTGGGCCTTCATCAGCGCGTCCGCAGTCGCCATTTTCCCGATGGCCTGCTGCAATAGGCTTCGAGCTCCCCGCCCTCTCAATCGTCCGCTCGGGCGATGAGATCGACCCGCCCTTCCTTATAGCAGCTTGGCCGCCACCCACCTGCCCCCGCCTTTGGGATACACGGCGATTGATACCCCGCCCCCCTCCTTGACCAACTTCATGCAGGGCAGGTCGGTCAGGCCATCGCCGATGTAGATCATGTTGCGAAAGGGCACGCGGCGCTCATCCTCGGGCGTATAGCGGTTAAGCTCATCATCCCTCGAAACGTCCAAAATGCCCTTGTTGACGCGAAAAAGAAACTGCGTTTTCGTGGTGTAATTCACGACGGATTTTGACCAATCCGCAAAGCCATCATTCTTGTCGCAATGAAATTCGCAGGCGCAGATTTCCTTAAAATGCCTG
>JAITTC010000158.1 GCA_031287285.1 Christensenellaceae bacterium | reverse complement strand
AAGGCTCGCCATAAAAGGCGATAGCTTGGCCTAAAGCCGCCCGCAAAAAGCCCAACTACGCACCGGCCGCCTGCGCCTTGATCTTCCCTAGGCGGAAGTACCCTTCGCCGCAGGGTTCGCTGAGGCCGCAGGCCTTGGCCAGGCAGTCGTTCACGCCTCCTGGGGCCCTGTCTAGATTCGTATGCATGGCATAGAGCGCCCGCCCGCCCCGAATCAATCGGGCGAGCAGCGCGCCTTCGTACTCGTCTTCCCTAAGGGTCGTGATGCCCTGAAAGATCAGCGGGTGGTGCGCGATGATCAGCTCCGCGCGGGCCTCCTCCGCGGTTTTCAGCACGCTTGCGGTCGCGTCCAGGCAGCAAATCGCGCGGTTTACCTCAAGATCCGGATTGCCGCATAAAAGCCCTGAATTATCCCAGGGTTCGGCCAATTCGGGCGGCGCGATCGCTTCCAGTGCCGTCATGATCTCGGTCAGCTTCATTCTTCCTCCTCCAGCGCCGCGCGCACGGCCTGCCATTCGGCTTCCGCTCGCTTGAGCTTGCCCGCGTTCTCGCCCAGGCGCGCGCCCTTCAGCGCCACCTCGCAAACGGCGAGCCGCCACTGCAAGTACCCCTTGCGCAATTCCGGGTTTTGCAGCCTTTCGCGCCTGCCGGTCACGCACTGCGCGTCAGAGTACGCTTCGCTAAGGCCTGGCAGCACGCGCAGCAAAACATAATAGCGCCCGGCGTCGAAGGCGATGCGCTCCGCCTCAATCAGGTAACGATGCTGGACCAAAAAACGTCGCAAAAGTGGAAGCTCCACATTGGGCTGCAACACAGCGGCGCAAGGCAGGCCGTTTAGCAGGATCGCGGCGATCGTCCGCGCGCCCATGCCGCAGATCGCGGCGGCATCCCCGCCTGCAAGCCGGATGCCCTGCAAGCCGTTGGCCACGACGAACTCCGTCCTGTCAAGCAGGCCTTCTTCTGCCATGGTGCGGCGGGCGCGATCCAGGGCAAAAGAGCTGATGTCTGAAACCACGGCCCGCTCGCAAAGGCCGCTTTTGAGCATTTCCGCCGCTAAAAAGCCATGGTTTGCGCCGATATCGGCAAAGACGCGGCAGGGCCCGAGCAGGTCGCGCGCGGCAAGAAGGCGTGCGCCAAGGCGCGCCATGGGCTTCCCTCCCAAACGCTGAAATAAACGCAAAAAGGGGGCCGACGGATTCCGCCGGCCTCCTTTGCTTAGTCTAAAAAGTCCTTGAGCTTCTTCGAGCGGCTCGGGTGCCGGAGCTTTCGCAGGGCCTTGGCCTCGATTTGGCGGATGCGCTCCCTGGTGACGTTGAATTCCCGCCCCACTTCCTCGAGCGTGCGGGCCCTGCCATCATCTAGCCCAAAGCGCAGGCGCAGCACCTTTTCTTCCCTGGGGGTGAGGGTGTCGAGCACATCCATGAGCTGTTCCTTCAGCATCGTAAAGGCGGCTGCCTCTGCGGGCGCGGGAGCCTCGTCGTCTGGGATGAAGTCGCCAAGGTGGCTGTCTTCCTCCTCGCCGATCGGGGTTTCGAGCGAAACCGGCTCCTGCGCGATCTTGATGATTTCGCGCACCTTCTCTTCCGTAATGCCCATGTGCTCGGCGATTTCTTCAGGCATCGGCTCACGGCCGAACTCCTGCAGGAGCTGGCGCGAAACGCGGATGAGCTTGTTAATGGTTTCGACCATGTGCACCGGAATGCGGATGGTGCGGGCTTGGTCCGCGATGGCCCTGGTGATGGCCTGGCGAATCCACCAGGTGGCGTAGGTCGAGAACTTATAGCCTTTGGCGTAATCGAACTTTTCAACGGCCTTGATCAGCCCTAGGTTCCCCTCTTGAATCAGGTCGAGGAACTGCATGCCGCGCCCCACATAGCGCTTGGCGATGGAAACCACCAGGCGCAGATTGGCTTCTGCCAGCTTGCGCTTGGCCTGCGCGGCGATGATGCGCTCTTCCTCGATCTCGGATTCGAACATGCCCATCTTGCGCGCGATGTCGACCTCTTCCTCGGCGGAAAGCAGCGCGACCTTGCCAATCTCCTTGAGGTACATCCTCACCGGATCGTCGGTCGAAACGCCTTCTGGCACCGAAAGATCCTCGGCTTCCGGGCGAATCTCTTCCTCGGGCTCCGCGATCTCGCCGGCGACCACATCGATGCCGAGCTGCTCTAGATTATCGAGAAGGGATTCGTATTGCTCCGCGCTGATTTCAACCTCCGTCAGGGATTGCGCAACCTCCTGCTCGGTTAAAACGCCCTTTTGCTTGCCCGCCTCCATGATCTCCGCGATGCGGTTCTCATTCGCGTCTTGATTGGACAAGGGGGTTCACTCCTTTCGCCCGGCTTTCAGCCTGGCCAGTCGCATCGTCAAAGCCTGTATCCTCGAAAGCGCCGCGCCCAAATCCTCTTTTGAAAGGGCGCTCATTCCTTGCTTGATTTCGCCGATCTCGGTTTCGATTTCGTGCCGCTCGATGCGCTCCAGGCTTTCTTTCAGGGTCTTGGCCGCATCGAGTATTTCTATTCCTAAAATGCCCGCCATTTCGCCGCGAGTTTCAGGGCTTTCTTCTTCCATCAGGCGGTGCAGGGCGGCCATGCCGCCGATGGCCAGGGCCTCATACATTGCCTTGCAGACCGGGTCGCGGAGGAGATTCGGCGAAACCCCGCCAGCCGCTGCGCCCTCGGCCGCGATGCAGGCGATGAGCTGCCTTTGCGCTAAAACCTCCACAGGGACGACTTTATTCTGCCCACGCACTGGTGATATATGCCTTTTAGGCTCAAAACTCGCCGAACTTACGCCGATTTGCCTGCGCAAAACCCCGGAATCGTAGCCGGTCTCGATGCTGAGTCGTTTTAAGTAGCGTTCGGCCTGCACCGGAGAGAGCTTTTTAAGGATCTGCGCGGCCTCTTCCGCATAGGCCGCGCGCTCCGCCTCATCTGAAAGATCCTTCGAACCCGCCAGGGCGTCGAGCCTGTAGGCCGTCACCTCTATGGCTTCCAGATGAAGGAAGGCTTCCGCTGAGTTTTCACGAACGTACTCATCCGGGTCGCGCCCGCCCGGCACCACGAGGATTTTTGGGGTAATTCCAGCCTCTTCGAACAGCCCGATGGCCCGCTGGGTGGCGCGCTGGCCGGCCTCGTCGCCGTCGTAGCAAATCACGATGTCGCTCTCGTATTTTTTCAGCAGGCGAACCTGCTCGGGCGTGAGAGCGGTCCCGAGCGTCGCCACGCAGCCGTCGATCCCATGCTGCGCCAGCGAAACCACGTCCATATAGCCCTCAACCAGGAGCAGGCGCGAAAAGCGCTTGCCGCGAAGGAAGTTCAGCCCGTAGGCATTCCTTCGCTTGTTGAACACCGGGGTGTCGCCGCTGTTTAGGTATTTGGGCTGGCCATCTCCTATCACGCGGCCGCCGAAGGCGATCACCTTGCCGCGCGGATCAAAGATCGGGAATATCACGCGGTTTCGGAAGTTATCGTAAAGTCTGCCGCTTCTTTCGAGCGAAAGATTCGACTCGATGAGCTCCTCCTTGCTAAAGCCCTGGGCAAGAAGCTGCACCGTGAGCGAGTCGCCGCCCGGGGCCGTCGCCCCAAGGCCGAAGCGCCGAATGATACCGTCTAAAATCCCGCGGTTATGAAGGTAGCCTAGGGCTTCGGTGCCCTCTTTGCCGTAAAGCGTCTTGTGATAAAAGCGCGCGGCCTCGGTCAGCGCCTCATAAAGCCTGGTTTTATCGCGCCGTTCGGCAGGCCTTCCGCCCTTCACCGTTTGGGGAATCTCTAGCCTCGCACGCTCTGCCAGGTGCACGAGCGCCTCTGAAAAGTCCATCTTTTCGATGTCGCGGACGAAGGTAAAGACGTTGCCGCCCGCATGGCAGCCAAAGCAATAATAGAGCTGCGCCTGCTCATCCACCGAAAAGGAGGCGGTCTTTTCGCCATGGAAGGGGCAAAGCCCCCAGTGCTTGCCGCCGCGGCGCTGCAGGGGAAGATATTCCGAGATGATCTCGACGATGTTCGATCTCTCGCGCACCTCATCTATGAAGGAATCTGGATAAAAACCGGCCATGCTCGCTCCCTAAAGCGGCTCTAAGCCGCGCTAAAATATATTCGCTAAGCGTAAATTGATTCCTTCCTGCTATTTCGCGTTTTTTCGAAAACCTAACCCAAGCCTCCGCAAAAACCGCGCGATTGGAAGCGTGCAGACCTTGATTATGGCATATCGAGCCCTTCTGAGGCTGGAATATAGAGCCTTGCGAAGGCGCGAATGGCATAGCGGTCGGTCATGCAGGCGATGTAATCCGTCACCGCAGCTTTTTCGCCGTTTGGCCCCGGCCTTGGCTGAAATTCCTGCGGCAATTCGGCAAGGTGCTCGCTGTAATAGGCAAAGAGCGCCCGCAGCATCCTTTCTGCTTTAAGTTCCTCGCCTTTGACCGCCTCGCGCTCGTAGACCTCGCGGAACATGAAGCTTCGAAGCGCGTCCGTCGCGTCCCCAACCCTTGGCGACATCTCCACGACGGGCCTGCCATAGGATGTTTCGATGATATCGCGGATCATCGTATCGATCCTTTTGCCGTGCGTATCGCCCAAGGTCGCGACGAGCCCTTCGGGCAGCTCGCTCGGTCGCAGAACCCCGGCGCGAAGGGCGTCGTCGATGTCGTGATTGATGTAAGCGATGCGATCCGCGATGGAAACGACCTTGCCTTCCAGCGTTGAAGGATTGCCGCGCTTGGGGTGGTTTAAGATGCCGTCCAAAACCTCAAGGCTCAGATTGAGGCCCTTCCCTTCGTTCTCAATCAGCGTCACCACCCGAATGGATTGCTCCTCATGGCGAAATCCCTCGCAGCTCAGCTCGCTTAAAATCCTCTCGCCCATGTGGCCAAAGGGCGTATGGCCAAGGTCGTGCCCCAGGGCGATCGCCTCGCAAAGATCCTCATTCAGGCGCAGCGCCCTTGCGATGGTGCGGGCGATCTGCGAAACCTCGAGGGTGTGCGTGAGCCGCGTGCGGTAATGGTCGCTCTCGGGCGCGATGAAGCACTGCGTCTTGTGCTTGAGCCGCCTGAAGGACTTGCAGTGCAGGATCCGGTCCCTGTCGCGCTGAAAGGCAGTGCGGATGGCGCAGGGCTCCAGGGGCTCACGCCGCCCGCGCGACTCCGCGGCAAGGCTTGCATAGGGCGCAAGCCGCCGCCTTTCGTCCTCTTCCGCCATCTCGCGAATCGCCGGCATCAATTCCGCCATCCCCCTTTTGAAAGGGGTTTTCACCCCTCGATTGACCCTGCATGCATACTCTATTCTGCGTATCTTGGCTTTTTCCTGCTTTTTCGGGGAAGCAAAGGCCGCCGAAGCTTTCTTCGGCGGCCTTTTGGCGAAAAGCGGCGCTTCAGGGCCCGATGCGAATCAGCCCTTTCAAGCGATCGTCTAAAAGGCGCTCTGTGAGCAGAGAAACATTGCCCACATCGCCCTCGGCCAAAAAGATTTCCGGGCCGTTTCGCTCTAAAACGACGCCCATGTGGTCGATTTCCTCGCCGCCAAGGCAAAAGAGGGCGATATCGCCGCGCTTTGGCGCAAAGCCCTTGCCGTCCGGCAGGAATAAGCATTCGCTGGCCCTCGCCCACTCAAGCCAAGGCTCGATTTCAGCAAAGTTCCCCGAGATGCCGGGCAAATCCGCGCGGTTGGGCAGGGAATGGCCCGAAAGCCGCAGGCAGTGATAGACGAAGGCGGCGGCCCAGCGCCCGTCGAGCGCCTCGGCCTTCAGCCCCAAAAAGCGCGAGGCGATGGGCCAAAGTTTAGGCTCCAGCCCCTTCAGCCCCCCGTGGTAGCCTTCCAGCGCTTCATGCCTTGCGGTTTCTGCGAAGCGCTCGGGCGAAAAGGCGGTTTTTTGCGGTTCAAGCTCCGCGCTTTGCTGCGCGGCGCCGCCTCCCGCAGCCATCTGCGCCCGAAGCCGCAGGATGAGAAAAAGCCCGAAAAGCACCGGCAAAAGTAGCAGCACGGCCAGCAGGAGCAGCAGCGGCAGGCTTAGCATTTGGATTGGCCCTTAATTCCCCGCGCCCAGCTTTTCGGCGCGGAAGCTTCTGTAATCCTCGAGCGCTGCGCGCAGGAGCTTTGGCGTATCGAGGCTGTAGGGGCAGCGGCCCTTGCACGCATCGCAATGGATGCAGTTTTCGATATTCTCCATATCCGCCTTGACGGCGTCCGACATGAAATTTTGGAAGGGCGCGCGGCGCAGCAGCAAGGGCATCCTGGCGCAGGTTTCGATCTTGATGCCCGCCGGGCAGGGCTGGCAATAGCCGCAGGCGCGGCAGAAATCCCCTGCGAGCTGCGCGCGCTCCGTTTCGATGCGCTCCATCATGGCGTCGTCGAGCTTTGGCGGGTTCTTTTCGAGTTCTAAGACCTCGTCCAGCTCGCTATCCCTTTGGAAGCCCCAAATGGGCACGACGTTGTCGAACTGGCGAAGGAAGGCCATCGAGGGCGCCGCGGATGTTAAAAGCCCGCCAGAGAGCGCCTTCATCGCGATCACGCCAACGTCCTTCTTCTTGCATAGGCGCACAAGCTCCAAATCCCTCTCGGAAGAGAGCGCCGAAAGAGGGTACTGCATCGTTTCGTAGATGCCGGACTCGACCTCGGCCATCGCCGTGTCGAGCCTGTGGGCAGTAACGCCGATGTGGCGAATCATGCCCTGTTCCTTGGCCTTGACCATGCAGGCGACCATCTCGTCGCCCTGCGGGGTGCGCGGGTTGTGGAACTGGTAAATGTCGATATAGTCGGTCTTCATGCGCGTTAGGCTGAGCTCAAGGTGCTTCCAAAACACATCGGGCGTGGAGGAGCCGGTCTTGGTGGCGATGATGACCTGGTCGCGCACCTTCGACAGCGCCAGGCCGATTTTTTCCTCGCTGTCTGAATAGCCGTTGGCGGTATCGAAGAAGTTGATGCCGCACTCAAAGGCGCGGTAGAGCAGGGCGGCGCCCTCTTCCTTGCCGAGCCTTTGCACCGGCAGCGCGCCGAAGGCCGAGCGGGTGACGAGCAGGCCCGTCTTGCCCAAACGAATCTTTTCCATGCATTTTACCCCCTATATTTGGTTCTTACCCAGATTGTATCAACTCTTTCCCGCGCGCACAAGTCCTTTTCCCCTTGCATATACCCAAAAGCGGTGCTATACTCCTTCACAACAACCGAATAACGGTCTTCAGGGTAGGGTGAAAATCCCAACCGGCGGTATAGTCCGCGAGCGAGCGAAATGCGAGCACGAATCGGTGCAATTCCGATACCGACAGTGAGCACGGGCGCGAGCCTGTTTTAGTCTGGATGAAAGAAGATTGCCGGCGCCCAGGTTTCGCGGCGCGCTTCTGACGCTGAAGGCCCTGCCTTCGGTGTTATTTTCATTTGGAAGGGGTTCGTTTTTAATGAAGAAGATCAGCGCGCGCACCATCACCATCACCGCAGTAATGGGGGCTATTGCCTTCATCCTGCAGTTTTTCGAAATCTCGATCCCGATCATTCCGGCGTTCATCAAGCTGGATTTTTCGGATTTACCCGCTTTAATCGCAGCCTTTGCCCTGGGACCCATGAGCGGCACGATCGTGTGCGCGATCAAAAACCTGCTGCATCTCACGACGAGCTCGAGCGCTGGAGTCGGCGAAGTCGCGAACTTCGTCTTTGCCGCGGCCTTCGTCATTCCGGCGGGCCTTCTTTACCGCCGCCATCGCAGCAAAAAGGGCGCGGTCATCGCCTCGCTGGCCGGCGCGGCCGTCATGGCCATCGTGTGCGTGCCCGTGAATTATTTTGCGATCTACCCGCTGTATTACAGCGTTTTGGGCTTCCCGGAGGCAGCCATTTTGGGGATGTACCAGCTCATCTTGCCGTCGGTCAAGAACATCTTCGAGGCGCTTCTGATCTTCAATCTGCCCTTCACCTTCGTCAAGGGCTTGCTCGTGAGCGCCATCACGATGCTCGTTTACAAGCCCCTCTCGCCGCTTTTGCACGGCAAGCGGAATTAAAAGCGCGCAGTTTTGGTGCCATAAGCCTAAAAAAATGCCCCGCCGAAAAATCGGCGGGGCGTTTTTCTGCGTTTGGTTGGCGCCTTACAGCGTTGGTTCTTCCCCACGGAAGCCATCGACATGGTTGCGGCCCAAATCCTCTTCGGTGAAGAGCTCCTTGCCGCAGCTCGGGCAGGGATGGGGCAGGTCCGGGTCGAAATCGTCGGGATCGAAGAACACGATTTCGCCGCAGTGCGGGCAGCTATGCTCGATGAAGTCCTCCTCGTGCATGTCGCGCAGAGCATAGGCGGAATCGTCCTCGTCTTCGTCGTCTTCCTCTTCCTCGTCGCCATCGTAGACGATCTCCTCGATGTCGGCCAAATCGTCGCTCACCTCGTCGATGCTCTCTTCCAGGTCGCCAAGGCGCTGTTCGAGCAGCGCCACGCTCTGGCTCATCTCTTCATAGGCGCTCAGCATCGCGACCAGGAGCTTGCGCTCGGGCGAATCCGGCTTCAGATCAATCCCTTCGGCTAAACCCCTCAAAAACGCCGCTTTTTCAGTTAATTTGCTCATGTTTCTTTCCTCCCGTCGTGAAAACTCCAGGCTGAAACCAACCTAGGCGCGTGCCATGTACTCGCCGGTGCGCGTATCGATGCGAATCCTCTCGCCGCGGTTGATGAAGATCGGCACGTTCACCACATAGCCGGTTTCCAGCGTGGCTGGCTTGGTGACGTTGGTGGCGGTGTCGCCCCGCACGCCGGGCTCGGTATCGGTCACCTCAAGTTCCACGAAGTTCGGCGCGTCCACCGAGAAGGCGCTGCCCTTGAAGAAGCGAACCGTCACGTTGGTGTTCTCTTTCACAAAGGGAATCGCGTCCTCGACGACTTCTTTGCCAAGGGGCAGCTGCTCGTAGGTTTCGATATCCATGAAATAATATAGATCGCCATCCGCGTAAAGGTAGGTCATTTCCTTGGTTTCGATCACGGCCCTTGAAACCTTATCGCTGGGGTTAAAGGTGCGCTCAACCACGCCGCCGGTCATCACGTTCTTGAGCCTCGTGCGCACGAAGGCCGCGCCCTTGCCGGGCTTGACGTGCTGAAAGTCCGTGATGTTGAACACGTCCCCATCGAGCTCGATGGTTACGCCCTTTCTGAAATCGCCTGCAGTAATCATTCTTTCGTCCTCCTAAAACATATTCAAAATCCTAGCCTAAAGAGCGATGAGCTCCTTGCTTGCCTTGCATAGGTTGCGATGCCCGCCGGGCTTTATGATGCACAGATCTTCGATGCGCACGCCGCCCTTACCGGGGATATAGATGCCGGGCTCAACCGTCACGG
>JAITTC010000241.1 GCA_031287285.1 Christensenellaceae bacterium | reverse complement strand
GCAGGATCGCCCAGCAGGGCTTTGGCATGGTGTAGGCCACGAAGCCCAGGGCCTCTTTGGCGATGGTTTCTTTATAGAGCACGCTCGGCGGGGAAAAGACGCAGTTCAGGCCGTACTGCTCCTTTAAAATGGCCTGCAGGATCTCGACCTGTATGCCCCCGGTGAGCTGCAGGTAGAGCTCGTGCGTAAAGGGCGACCAGCTCGCGCTGAGGTGCGGGTCCTGCGCCGAAAGCTCGTCAAGCGCGCGGCGAAGCTCGCGGATTTGCGCGGGGCTTTCGGGGCTGACCTTCGCAGCGAGAAGGGGCCTTGCGATTTCTGCAGCCAGGCGGCCTTTGGGGATGAGCGATCTCTCGCCCAGCACATCGCCGGCCCGGCTCCCCGAAAGGCCATAGATAAGCCCGATTTCCCCGGCGCGCAAAATGCCCCTATCTTGGGGCTTCAACCCGTTTAAAACCCGAATCTGCGCCACCTTTTCGCCGCCCAGGGGCATGCGGTTTTCGAGCCTGCCGCTATAGAGCCGCAGATGCGCGGCCCTGCCCATGGCCTTATCCGGCGATACGGCGTAGACGATGCCGGCCAGCGGGGCGTCTTCATCGCGGTCTGGCTCCGGCAGGTAGCGGACGGCCGCGTCGAGCAGGGCTTCCACGCCCTCGCCGCGCAGCGCGGCGCCCGCTAAAACCGGGTAAAGCGCGCAGATCAAAACCTGCCCGCGCAGCGCTTCCTCGATTTCGCTTTTTTTCAGCTCTTCGCCGCTCAAATAGCGCTCTAATAGGGCATCGTTCAGCTCGCAGGCACACTCGGCTGCCTTTTCGCCGTCCCAAAGCGGCACGGTCTTCACCCCAAGCGCGCTTTCGATCTCGCGCAGAACCCTCTCTTTGTCGGCTCCGACGCGATCGAGCTTGTTGATGAAAAAAATCGTTGGAATCTCGGCCTTTTGCAGCGCGTCGAAATAGATCTCGCTCTGCGCCTGCACGCCTTCCACCGCCGAAAACAGCATGATCGCGCCGTCGAGCGCCCAAATCGCGCGCTCGACCTCCGCCGCGAAGTCCGCGTGGCCTGGGGTGTCAATCAGCGTAAGCTCCGCGCCCTTATAGCGCAGCGAAGCCGCCGCCTGCCTGACGGAAATGCCCCGCCTGCGCTCAATCTCCATAAAGTCGGTCTGCGCGGTGCCCTCGTCTACGCTGCCGGGCTTTGGCACGACGCCGCCCAGGTGCAAAAACCATTCGGTCAGCGTGGTCTTGCCTGCGTCCACATGGGCGAATAGGCCGATGTTGCGCCTCATAGGCCGGCCCTTGACGAGGGGTTCATAAAGCGGGTATATTCGCCGTTCCACGCAAGCCGCACGGTGCCTAAGGGGCCGTTGCGCTGCTTTTGCAGGATGACCTCCGCGATGTTCTTATCCTCGGTCTCCGGGTTATAGTACTCGTCGCGGTAGAGGAACATGACCACGTCCGCGTCCTGCTCGATGGCGCCCGAATCGCGAAGATCCGAAAGCACGGGGCGGTGGTCGGCCCTTCCCTGCGGCGCGCGAGAGAGCTGCGAGCCCACCACGATGGGCACGCCGAGCTCCAGCGCCAGGATCTTCATCTGGCGCGAGAGCTCGGAAACCTCGTTCTGCCTGGAATCGTGCCTGCCCGAGGCGTTCATGAGCTGCAGGTAGTCGATCATCACCATGTCGAGCCCACGCTCGAGCTGCATCCTGCGGCAGCGCGAGCGAAGCTCGGGCAGGGTGATGGACGAGGTATCGTCAAAGAAGATGTTCATCGAGGCCAAGGGGCCCATGGCCCTGGCCAGGCCCTCCCACTGCTCGTCGTGCAGGTTGCCCTGACGCACGCTCTGCAGGTTTACGTGCGCCTCCGAGCAAAGCGCGCGGGTCGCGAGCTGCTCCTTGGGCATTTCGAGCGAGAAAAAGGCCACGGTCTTCTTCGCGGTGATGGCTGCGTGCTGGGCGATGTTGAGCATGAAGGCGGTTTTGCCCATCGAGGGGCGCGCGGCCACCAGGATGAACTCGCCGCCATGGAAGCCTGTCGTCAAGGCATCAAGCTCCGCAAAGCCGGAGGGCACGCCCGAAATCCTGCCCTTGTTGACGTAAAGCTCCTCGATTTGCGCGTAGGCGCGAAGCAAAACCGGCCGGATATGCTCCAGCGCATCGCCGCCGCGCTGCATCGCGATGTTATAAATCGCCTTCTCGGCGGACTCTAAAATATCGGGGACGGCCCTTGAAGCCTCGTAACAGTCGCCCAAAATGCCGCCGCAGGCCGCAATCAGCCGCCGCAGCGTCGATTTTTCACCGACGATGTTCATATAGGCGCGCGCATTGGCCGTGCTGGGCACGAATTCCGAAAGCTCGACCAGGTACGAAAGGCCGCCGATGCCATCCAGCGTGCCCTGGCCGCCAAGTTCATCGCCTAAGGTGATGAGATCGACCGGGCGGCCCTTGGCGACCAGCGCCAGCATCGCCTCGAAGATCACGGCATTTTGCGGCGCGTAAAAATCCTCGCGCACGAGCATTTCCTGCGCCAGGAGCACGGCCTCGCGGTCGAGCAGCATACAGCCCAAAACCGAGCGCTCGGCCTCCAGGCTCGCGGGCGCGCTGCGCCCCTGCAATTCCATCGCGCTTTCTTCCCCCAACCTTTTTCTTCTTTTTTGCGCGCCAAAGCGCTTATTCCAGCACGTGCTCCAGGCCCTGCTTAAACATCTGCGAAACATGGTCGTCGTCAAGCTCATAGAACACGCTGCGCCCTTCGCGCCTGGAGCGCACCAAGCGCGCCTGCCGAAGCACCCTGAGCTGATGTGAAATGGCCGACTGCGTCATCAGAAGCGCCTGGGCGATGTCGCAAACGCAGAGCGTGTGGGCGTCCAGGGCCTGCAAGATGCGCACGCGGGTAGGATCGCCCAGTATCTTGAATAGTTCCGCTAATCTTTCGGCCTCGGTCGTGTCGCCGATCACCCGGCGCGCGAGCTCGACCATCTCCATATGGGGCTCGTCGGCGTCGCAGCGGTCGGGGATCGCCTGGTTTTCATGCTCATGCGCGTGGTCCATCTTTATAGCCTCCTTCGCGGCAGGTGCCCAAATGGCCGCCGCAGGGTTAGTATAGCAAATTGAACGGGCTTTGTCTTCTTTCGCCCGGGAGTTTGCCTCTGCCCGCGACGGCGCCCCCTTCTATTTTTGCGAAATCTCCCCGCTTTTGCGCTCTTGCCGCAAGCCCTTTGCGCAAAGCCCGCTTCTTCGTTTACCTCCCCT
>JAITTC010000219.1 GCA_031287285.1 Christensenellaceae bacterium | reverse complement strand
ATCGAAAGCGCCCTCGAGGGCTTTTGGGAAGCCTAGCGCCGCCGCCCTTTTTGCGAAAAGGCCCCTTCCTGATCGCTGGCGGGACCGCGCATCCGCGGCGAAGGCACCGGGGCGCGCTGCTGCTCATCGACGGGCGCTACGGCCAGCCGCCCTACCCCGATCTTCTGCCGCCCAATTGGGAGCCCCTCCTCGTAGACGGCCCGGCCGCCATCGAAAGCGCCTTCGAAGGCTCTCGGGAAGCCTAGCGCCGCCGCCCTTTTTGCGAAAAGGCTCCTTCCTGATCGCTGGCGGGGCCGCGCAAGGCCAACAAAAAGGGCAAGGGAGGCGAAAATGCCCCTCTTGCCCTTGTTTTGCGAAAAGGCTCCTTCCTGATCGCTGGCGGGGCCGCGCAAGGCCAAAAAAAAGGGCAAGGGAGGCGAAAATGCCCCTCTTGCCCTTGAGAAGTCATGAACCTTCTCTTTGCGAAGGCCGGCGCCGCTCTCTGGAGCGCTTGGGCATTCGCCTTTTCGCGGATTCAGCTTAGTTTGGGCCTAAATCCGCTATATATTGGTTGCGTGCTGCGGCCAGCAGCTTTAGTAACTCCAAGAAGTTTGCACCCGTCACCGTCTTCAAAGCGGTTTTCAAGTCCTCCTCAGAGGCATAGCTCTGGTTTGCGTCGCTCAGCTTCTTTTCGATGGCATCCAAAAGATATTGATCGCCGGCAGCGCCACCCTGCTTTGTATTCAACTCATAGTACTCGTAAGCGCTCTTTGGGTCCCCATAAATATCTTTAACCGCATCGAACACGGCGGATTCCAGCTCCACGCCCGCCAACTTCATGATGGCGACCTTGGGCTGCGACAGAACTCGGCTCTCAGCCGGGCTGTCGGCTGCGGGCGCGGCCACATCCTCTTCTTCGTCTTGGGGGGCCTCGCCAATCCACGCGATATAGTCAATATGCACATAGCCAAGCAGACCGTTGCCGGCATCCACTTGGGCCCAAACGCCGTCAACGCTCAGAACGGCCAGCTCGGTGCCGCGCGGCAATACCCTGATGACCGAATTGCCAAGGCCGGGGCCCGCGCGCAGGTTCAACCCGCGCGGCAGCACGATGGCGGCCGCAGTGCCGGGAAGCTCCGCCGCGAAAACGGGGGCGGCCAAGCTCACGCACAGCAGCGCGCATAGGGTTAGGGCAAGAAGTTTTTTCATTAGAAATTCCCCTTTCTGTTTTTTGCCTTTCGGCACGAACATGCTGAAAAGGAACCTCCCCTCCCCGGCCAACATAATGGCATTTGTATCATATCATGCCATGCCATGCCATGCCATGCCATGCCATCTAATTTCATCCAATATATTGCCTTCTTATGCCCGCTGTCAATACCTTTTTTCTTTTTTATCACCATTTTTTTATAAAAACCCTTTTAATCTCTATTATTACATCTTGTTATATCTTAAGCTTTTCACTCCGATGCTACCTGCCCGCCCGGTTTGGCCTCCGCAAAAAAACAAACCCCGCCGGATCAACGGCGGGGTTTGCCAAAATCGGCTTATTCCTTCATGGCATAGATAAAGCCCAGGGTTCCGGGGCCGCAATGGGTCGAAATCGTGGCGCTCGCGTGCCCCAGGTGGACCTCCCCGAAGTAATCCAGGCCCCGAATGGCTTCCTCGGCCCTTTTGACCTCCTGCGCGCCCTCGCTGAAGGTGTGCAGGATGAAGATGCGCTCGGGGTCGATCGCGTCGAGCCTATCGTCCACGACCTTGCGCCGGTAGATCTCAAGGCAGTGCCCAATGCCGCCGTGAAAGCGGCCGCCCACGCTCATCTTGCCGCCGCGAAGCTCGATCATCGGGTGGATCTTGAGCATGGAGCCGGCCACGTAGATGACCGAGCTGCAGCGCCCGCCCATGTGCAGGTACTCCAGCGTGTCAACCACGAAGCTCGTGCGAATCCGCGGAACGGTTTTTTTGAGCGCGGCAACGATCTCGGCGGCGCCCATGCCGCCTTCCGCCATCTTCACGCCGCGAAGCAGCAGCTCGCCGCTGCCAGCCGAAAGCTGCATCGAATCCACGCAGTGCACGCGGGCCGGGTCTATGCCAAACTCCGCCATTTCCTTCCCGGCCAGGGTCGCGTTTTGGAAGGTCGACGAAAGCGAGGCCGAAAGCCCTGTGTAGATGATCTCCTCAAAGCCATCGTCGAAGGCCTTTTTGAAGATCTCGCAAAATTCCAGTACGCTGGCCGCAGCCGTGCGCGGAAGCCTCTGGCTCGCCTGCGCATACTGGAACAGCTCGCTTGGCTGCACATTGACGCCGTCTAAGCAATCCCTTTCGCCCAAAAAAACGTGCATGGATAATACCGAAATATGATTGTCTTGCAAAAGGTAAGGGGGCAGGTCGCAGGTGCTGTCGGTCACAAACTTAACTCTTTTTTGCAAACGGGTTCCTCCTTTCCGCTCCCCGATGATACTCCTTTTCGCTCTCCATTGCAAGCGCGCGGCCCCGCCCCGTCATTGCGAGGCGCGCAGCGACGAAGCAATCGCAATGACGAGAAAGAGCGGAAGCGCGGTGTCCTCTTTCGTCATTGCGAGGAGTAAAGCGACGCGGCAATCGCAATGACGGATAGGAGCCCCGCTTCGTCATTGCGAGGAGCGTAGCGACGAAGCAATCCAGCAGGTATACTCAGGGTGCTGCAAAGAGGGGGTACGCTGGATTGCTTCACTGCCGTTCGCAATGACGAGGAAGGGTGGAAGCGCGGTATCCTCTTTCGTCATTGCGAGGAGTGAAACGACGAAGCAACCGCAATGGTGGCGAGAGGGGTGCTGCATCGCCCCTACGAGAAGCGGCATGGCAGCTGCAACGGCGGGCGAAGGTAGCGGATACAGTGGAGGCAAGGGGCATGACTGCGCTTCTTCGTCATTGCGAGGAGCGAAGCGACGCGGCAATCCAGCAGGTATGTGCAAAGGCCGCATCAAAAATGGAACTCTGGGTTGCTTCTTCGTCATTGCGAGGAGCGAAGCGACAAAGCAATCCAGCAGGTATGGCTGAAGGTGCTATAAAGAAGAAATACGCTGGATTGCTTCGCTGCCGCTCGCAATGACAG
>JAITTC010000177.1 GCA_031287285.1 Christensenellaceae bacterium | reverse complement strand
CTGGCGATTGCCACGCGCTGCTTTTGCCCGCCCGAAAGCTCGTTTGGCTGGTGCCTTTCCCTGTCGCCCATGCCGACCATCTCAAGGAGCTCTTTCGCGCGAGCGGAACGCTCCTTTGGGGGAAGATGATTATAGAGCATCGGCAATTCCACGTTGCGCCTGGCCGTAATGCGGCCGATCAGGTTGAAGGTTTGAAATACGAACCCGATCTTCTGGTTGCGGATGCCCGAAAGCACCCTGTCGGGCTGCGCGCCCACGTCGATTCCGTCGAGGAAGTAGCTGCCCGAGGTCGCGCGGTCTAAAACCCCGATGATGTTCATCAGCGTCGACTTGCCGGAGCCCGATTCCCCGACGACCGAAATGAACTCGCCCTCGCCTACGCTCAAATCGATGCCGCAGAGCACCTCCAGCTCGTTTGGCTGGCCGATATAATAGCGCTTTATGATGTTTTTCAGCTCGATCATCGCTGCCATCGCTAAAACCCCCCTCCCTCTACCCGCCGATGCGGACGGCGTTGCCGCCGCTCGGCGCCGCCGCGACCGTCGGGCCTGTCGACATGCCGGTCATGTTCGCGAAGGGGTTATCGACCATGTTGCGGCTTTCCGGGTCGTTGAGGATGGGCATGCCCTCGTGCAGCTCGGGGCTGATGATCTCGATGTAGTAGTCGGTTTCCATGCCGGTTTCCACCACGATCTCGCGGCGCTGCTGGCCCTGCGCCCCGGCCGAACCGAGCTGCGCGCCCTCGACGGCCGCGACGGGTTCCATGGTGTAGACCACCTTCTGCCCCTGCTCGTTGGCCACCACCGCGTCAAAGGGCACGGCGAAAACGCCTTCTTTGCTTTCTGACACGATGTGCAGCTTCGCGCTCATGCCGATGGCCAGCTTGCCGGCCAAACCGTCAAGCTCCACCGTCACGGTGAAGTTCCCGGCGGTATCGGCCGCGCGGGGCGAGATCTTCGAGACCTTGCCGGTCCAGTTCTGGCCGCTCAAGGCATCCGAGCTGATCTCCGCGGGCAGGCCGACGCTTAAGCTCACCGCGTCGTACTCGGCCACGTTGGCCGGCACCTCCAGGCTCTGCAAGTCCTCGATGAGGAAGAGCACGCCGGTCGGCAGCTGGCCTTCTTCCGCCGCGATCTGGGTGATCACGCCCGAAACCGGCGCGTAGACGACGGTCTTTTTCAGGTTCTCTTCATAGTTTTCCAGGCTGTTCTTGCCCTGCAGCGTCGGGTCGTTCGCGTTTTGCAGGCGCAGGGCGTCCCTCGCGCTGTCAACGCTCAGCTCATCCTGGTAAAGCTGGGTATTCATGCTCTTAACCGCGCGGTCGTAGGCTGCCTGCATCGAATCGACGCTGTTCTGCCGCTGCTCCAGCTCCTGCTCGTAGGCCTTCTGAGCGGCTTCCTCTGCTGCTTCCGCGTTATTTTCGAGGCTGCCAACCTGGCTTTCCGCGCTCTGCACGGCGGCATTGGCGGAAACCACGGCCTTTTGCAGTTCCGCGATCGCATCCGCATTAGCGCTTGCTGCTATCGCATCTTGAAGGGCCTGCTGCGCTGCGCTGGCGTTGCTTCTGGCGCTGCTCGCGGCCGAGCGCGCATCGCTCACCGCCCTCTCTGCGCGCTTTGCGTTGCCCTCGTCCTTCTTCACGTCCTCCAGCTTCTGCTTGGCCTTCTCAAGGTCCTGCAGGGCGATGTAGACCGTTTCTTCCTGGTTGAGCTTGTCGACATAATACTGGTCTTCCGCCTGGGTCAGCCGGTGCCTGGCCTGCGCGGTCTGCGCGGAATCGACCTTTTCGCTGTTGGCGATGCTATCCTTCGTGAAGGCGATGCTGCGCTCGATGTCCGCGCTATCCAGGCGGCAAAGCGGGTCGCCGGCTTGCACGGTGTCGCCCAGCTCCACGTAGATCTCCATCACGCGCGCGCTGATCTCGGCCTGCACCTTGCGGCTTTCGGTGCTCTGCAAAAGGCCGGTGGCGGTCACGCTCCTCTCCAGAGTAGTCTTCGTAAGGATCGTCACGTCGCTCGATCCGGCGCTCAGCTGCGCCAGCACTTCCTGCGCCCTGGCGACGCTCGACATCACGAACCAGGTCGCCGCGCCGCCCAAAACGGCCAAAACCAAAAGAATGATGAGGCCTTTTCGGTGCCGCGTAACAAAACCTTTAAATTTATCCATGGAAGCGTCATCCTTTCGCGAATAAATCCGCAACATTTATGGATTCATCATAGCGCGCAAATGTAAACAAAAAATAAACAAGCGCGCGAATTCATTAAACGTTCACAAATGCGGCGCCAAGCTTCCAGGCGGGGCCTTGCCCGTGCGCGAAAAAGCGCGTATACTCGTGAAAAAGCGAGGGGATTTCCCAATGCAAGCAAAATACAGCCATGTTCTTTGGGACTGGAACGGCACCCTTTTAAACGACCTAAACTGGGCCATGGCGTCCATCAACCAGATGCTGAAAAAGCGAAGCCTGCCCGAATTGCCAAGCATCGCCGCCTACCATGCCGTGTTCGGCTTCCCCGTGATCGACTACTACCGCCGCGCCGGCTTCGACCTTGAAAGGGAGCTCTTTCCCGCCTTAGCTGCGGAGTACATGGCCATCTACCACGGGGGCGACGGGCAGCATTGCGCCCTGCAGGCGGGCGCCGCCGAAACCCTCCGCGCGGTAGGCGCCCTGGGCGTTTCTCAGGTGCTTCTCTCTGCCTCCGAAGAAAAAAACCTGCTCAGGCAGCTTCGCTTTTTCGGCGCGGAGGGCTTTTTCGATGAGGTTTTGGGCCTTTCCGATATCTACGCGGCGAGCAAGGCGGAGCTTGGCCTTCGCTTCGTCCAGCGGGTGCAGCCCAAAAAGGCCCTGCTCGTGGGCGATACCGAGCATGACTTCCTCGTGGCAAAGGCCCTGGGCGCGGGCTGCCTGCTCTTTTCCGGCGGGCATGAATCCCGCGAAAAGCTGCTGCGCTTGGGCCCTCCCGTAATCGACTCGCTTGGCGAAATCCCTGCCTTTCTTTGCGAAGAAGCGGCCCAATGAGCGAGAGCGAAGTCTCGCGCAAGGCGCGCCGCAAAAAGAAGCGCCCCATCGAAATGGGGCGCTTCCCAAAAGCACGGCCTTAAAACCGCATTGCCTCTTCTTTGAAGGATGAAGCGCGGCCGCGCTTAACCCTTCAAGGCCTGGTCGAGGTCTGCCAGAATATCCTTGATGCTCTCGGTGCCGATCGAGAGTCGGATGGTGTTGGGCGCGATGCCCTGCTCGGCGAGTTCCGCCTCGTTGAGCTGGGAATGCGTCGTCGACGCCGGGTGAATCACCAGGGACTTGACGTCCGCAACGTTGGCCAGCAAAGAGAAGACCTGCAGCCTATCGATAAAGGCCCTGGCTTCCGCAGCGCCGCCCTTGAGCTCAAAGGTGAAGATGGAGCCTGCGCCGTTCGGGAAGTAACGCTCATACAGCGCGTGGCTCGGGTCGTCCGGCAGGGAGGGATGATGCACCGCCTCGACCTGCGGGTGTTTCCTCAGGAAATCAACGACCTTCAGCGCGTTTTCGACATGGCGCTCCACGCGCAGCGAGAGGGTCTCCACGCCCTGCAGCAACAGGAAGGCGTTAAAAGGCGAAATCGCGGCGCCGGTATCGCGCAGCAGAATGGCGCGGATGTAGGTAACGAAGGCTGCGGGGCCCACGGCTTTGGTGAAGGAAACGCCATGGTAGCTGGGGTTTGGCTCCACCAGGTTTGGGAACTTCCCGCTGCCCTTCCAATCGAACTTGCCGCTGTCTACGATCACGCCGCCCAGCGAGGTGCCGTGGCCGCCCAAGAACTTCGTCGCGGAATGAACGATGATGTCCGCGCCATACTCGATTGGGCGCAGAAGGTAGGGCGTGGTGAAGGTCGCGTCCACGACCAGGGGAATCTTATGCGCGTGCGCAAGCTTTGAGATCGCCTCGATATCGATGATATTGGAGTTTGGGTTGCCCAGGCTCTCGATGAAGATGGCCTTGGTGTTGGGCTGCAGCGCCTTTTCGAAGGAACCCTTCTCTTCCGGGTCGACGAAGGTGGCGGTAATGCCAAAGGCCGGCAGCGTATGGGCCAAAAGGTTGTAGGTGCCGCCATAAATCGTCTTGGCAGAAACGATGTGGTCGCCGTTTTGGGCCAGCGCCTGGAAGGTATAGGTGATGGCGGCCGCGCCGGAAGCCACCGCAAGGCCGGCTACGCCGCCCTCGAGCGCAGCCACGCGCTGCTCCAGGACGCCCTGGGTCGAGTTCGTCAGGCGGCCGTAAATATTGCCGGCTTCCGCCAGGCTAAAGCGCGCCGCGGCGCTCTCTGCGCTGGGGAACACATACGAGGTGGTCTGGTAGATGGGCACCGCGCGGGAATCGGTGGCAGGGTCTGCGGATTCCTGGCCGATATGAATCTGCTTGGTTTCAAAACCCCATTTGCTCGTGTCCTTTTCTGGCATGATCGTTTCCTCCTTAGTGTTTCGCTCGGCTCTCCTTCGCCCCCGGAAGGTTTCTTGCGGCGAATCGCCTTTTCACATAAAACATATCTGTTATATATGACTGATAGAATCATAGCGCTGGCATACCCTGTTTGTCAAGCACTAAATTGCAAAATGCTTCGCTTTTTTCGATTCCGTGTCGGCGAGCCATAAAAGCCCTTATTCATGGCCTATCCTAGCATAGCGCAGGCAAAAACGCAATGCGCGAAGGGGCATCATCGCCTCGCTCCGCTCGGCTGAGATCCGGCGCGCTCGCTCCGCTCACGCGCCAAGGGGCGGGCGCCGCGCTACGCGCGGCTGGCGGCTGCGAGGGCGCAGGCCCGAACCGATCGGTTCAGCCTGCAGCCTTACCGCAGCCGCCT
>JAITTC010000156.1 GCA_031287285.1 Christensenellaceae bacterium | reverse complement strand
GGGCGGCTTCGGGCGGCTTTTTGGCGCTCGAATCGACGTGGCGGCGAACGGCTTTGACTCGGTCATCCCGGCGATGCTCTCGGGCTTCCCCGATCTGCTCATCGGCGTGGTGATCGTCTTGGTCTTCGCGGCCTCGATCTCGACGCTCTCGTCCCTGGTCATGGCGTCCGCCTCGACCTTCACGCTGGACTTTTTAAAGGGCAACCTCGTCAAGAACATGAACGAAAAGCAGCAGCTGCTCGTCATCCGCTCGCTGGTGGCCGTGTTCATCCTGATCTCTGCCGTGATCGCCACCGTGCAATACAAGGGCTCGATCAGCTTCATCGCGCAGCTCATGGGCGTGTCTTGGGGCGCGCTGGCCGGCGCCTTTCTCGCGCCCTTCCTCTTTGGCCTCTACTGGAAGCGCGCGACAAGGCCCGCCGTTTGGGCGAATTTCCTCTTCGCCACCTGCGTGATGCTGCTGAACATCTTCTTTAGATCCTCCTTCCCGGCGATCCTCCAGTCGCCGATCAACGCCGGTGCGTTCACGATGCTGGCCGGCTTTATCATCGTGCCGCTGGTGTCGTTTTTGACCCCCGCGCCGAGCAAGGCCCACGTCGAGCACTGCTTCAGCTGCTATGACGAGCCCGTAACTGTTCCCGCAGCCGAATCGCTGGGCAAATAGCGATTGGTTTTGCAAAAAACGCCCGGGCTTTAACGCCGGGCGCTTTTTTGCGCGCCTTCAGAGGCCGTGCGGGTTTGACAAGGCGGCCACGCGGCGCTAAAATGAGGGGAAAAATCGGATTTCAAGCGGAGGGAGCCCCATGCTCGATCAGTTTTCAAGAACCACGCTGCTCCTTGGCAAGGAAAGGATGCAGAAGCTCTATCAAAGCCGGGTGGCGGTGTTCGGCATCGGCGGCGTGGGCGGCTATTGCGCGGAAGCACTGGCGCGCTCGGGCGTGAGGAAGCTCGCGCTCTTCGACGACGACCGCATCTGCCTGACCAATATCAACCGCCAGGTCATCGCCACCAGATCCTCCGTGGGCAAATACAAGGTGGATGTGATGCGCGAAAGAATCCTCGACATCAACCAGAAGGCTGAGGTCGAGGCCCATAAGATGTTCTACACCAAAGAAAACGCGGATTCTTTAGACCTTTCAGCCTATGATTATATCGTGGACGCGGTCGATACCATGACCGCCAAGCTCGAGCTCGCCGTGCGCGCAAAGGCTGCCGCCGTGCCCATCATCGCCTCGATGGGCGCCGCGAACAAGCTCGACCCCACCGCCTTTGAGGTGGCGGATATTTACGAAACCTCGGTCTGCCCGCTGGCAAGGGTCATGCGCCGGGAGCTTCGCCGCAGGGGGATCGACCGGCTCAAGGTCGTCTATTCAAAGGAAGCGCCGCTTTCCCCCCTGGAGGATGAAGACAATAGCTGCGCCGCGAACTGCATCTGCCCGCCGGACGTGAAGCGAAAGTGCGACTCCCGCCGCCAGGTGCCGGCCAGCAACGCCTTCGTGCCGCCCGTGGCCGGGCTGATCCTGGCCGGCGAGGTCGTCAAGGATTTGAGCGCGATGGGGGAAGATGCGCGATGATCATGCTGGACTACGCCTCGAATACCCCGGCCGACGAACGGGTTTTAGAGGCCTTTTTGCTCTGCGAAAGGCGCTTTCCGGGCAACCCGAGCTCCAGCCACCCACTTGGGCTGGCCGCAGGGCAAAGGCTGGCCGAGGCGGAGGCGCACATCGCCGCGATGCTAGAGGTAAAGCAGGAGGAGCTCATCTTCGTTTCGGGCGCCAGCGAGGCCAATAATCTCGCTCTCAAGGGCCTGGCGCGCGCTGGCCGGCATGCCGGCCAGCATATTTTGAGCACCCCGCTCGAGCACGATTCCGTAGGCGGCGCGCTGTCTGCCCTGCAGGGGCAGGGCTATGAGGTCGAATCGCTCGATATCCTGCCAAACGGCGAGATCGACTTGGATCAGCTTAAGGATTCGCTGCGCGGCGATACGATTCTGCTCGCGACTTCGTGGGTCGACAGCGAGCTTGGCGCCATCCAGCCCATCGCGCGAATCATCGAGATTTTGAAGGGCTTCCCCAACTGCCGCCTGCATGTGGACGCCACCCAGGCCGTGGGCAAGGTGCCCGTGTGCTTTGACGGGATCGACACGATGAGCCTCGCGCCGCACAAGTTCCATGGGCTGAACGGCTCGGGCCTGCTCGTCAAGCGCGAGGGCATTCATTTAGAGCCCCTGATTCACGGCGGCAGAAGCCAGACCGTCTATCGGAGCGGCACCCCGGCGCTGGCCTTGGCCGTGGCGCTTGAAACCGCGCTCTTCTTGGCGCTTGAAGAGCGAAAAAAGCGCTTCGAGCACGTTTCGGCCCTGCGGCAGGCGCTGGAAGAGGGCTTGGGCCGCTATAAAAAGCTAAAAATCAACAGCCCGAAGGGCGGCAGCCCCTATATCCTCAATTTGAGCGTTGAAGGCGTGCGCGGCGATGCCTTTCAGCAGCGGCTGAGCGACGAAGGCGTCTGCGTTTCGGTCAAATCGGCCTGCTCCACAAAGGGCACGCCGTCAAGGCCGGTCTACGCCATCGGGCGCGACCGAAAAAACGCCTTAAATTCCTGGCGGATCTCGCTTTGCGCCCTCAACACAGCACAAGACATTCAGGGCTTTTTGGCGATCTTCCATGGCCTTTATGAGGAGCTGAGCGCATGAGCATGAAGATCCCGGTTCAGCCGGGCGATCCAGGCCCAAGGAAGGCGCTAACGCCAAGGCAGAAGGCCGAGCGCAGCCTGCAGGTCAAGTACCGACGCAAGCTCTGGACGCCCTTCATGAACGCCATCAAGCAATACGGCCTCCTCAGTCAGGGCGATAAGGTCGCGGTTTGCATCTCTGGCGGGAAGGACTCCATGCTGCTGGCCAAGCTCATGCAGCAGCTGCAGCGAATTTCGGACTTCCCCTTCGAAGTGGTCTATCTGGTGATGGATCCCGGCTACAATGCATTAAACCGCCAGAAGATCGAGCAGAACGCGGCCCTCCTGGGCCTGCCCATCACGGTGTTCGCCTCCTCGATCTTCGACATCGTGGCAGGCGAAGAAAAATCCCCCTGCTATCTCTGCGCCAGAATGCGCAGGGGGCATCTCTATGCGGAGGCGCAAAGGCTGGGCTGCAACAAGATCGCCCTGGGGCATCACTTCAGCGACGTGATCGAAACCACGCTGCTCGGGCTGTTCTACGGCGCGAAG
>JAITTC010000130.1 GCA_031287285.1 Christensenellaceae bacterium | reverse complement strand
GAAAGCCCTTGTGGATGCGGCTCCACTTGCCCGCGCCGAAGTTCTGGCCGGTGAAGGCGGTGAGCGCGGACGAAAAGCCGCCGCCGATCAGCCAGGTGAGGCTCTCGATCTGCGAACCGATGCGGTTTGCAGCCATCACATCCGAGCCAAAGCCGTTGATCAGGCGCGAGACGAGCATGGTCAGCGAGGTGAAGAGGAAGTTTTCGATGACGACCGGGGTGGCCCAAAGGAAGATCTGCTTAAGGAAGGCGGGCTTTGGAAGGCTAAAGAGCCTGAAGTGCGGAAAGGGGCGCTGCTTTAGAACGGTCAGCGCCAGGATGGCGAGCAGCCCGCCGGTGATCTGCGCCGCGACGGTGGCGAGCGCGGCGCCCGCAACACCCAGGTTAAGGACGAAGATGAAGATCGGATCGAGTACGATGTTGAGCCCCACGCAGATGATCGAGAAATAGAACGGCAGGCGCGAATTGCCCATGGCGTTGAAGATGCCGACCGTGGCCATGCCGAGGAAGTCAAAGGGGATTCCGACGCTCACGATCGAGAGATAGAGCTTGGCGTCGCTTGCGACGCTTTGCTCCTGGATGTTGAAAACATCGATCAGCGGGCCGCGGAACAGGAACATGCTAAGGCCGTATAGCAGGCCTAAGCAGGCGGCGACGAAGATGCCCCCTTGGGCGTAGGCCTGCGCAGAAATCAGGTCGCCGCGGCCCTTGTTCTGCGAAACCCCGATTTCAGCGCCCATGCGCCCGAACATCATGAACGAGACCGACAGCCACATATACATGCCTGCCGTGCCGGTGGCGGCCACAGACGCCCCGCCCAGGCGGCCAAGCCAGAACATGTCGGTCAGGTTATAGGCCATCTGGAGGAGAGTGGTGCCCATAATGGGCAGGGCCACCATCAGAATCCTGTTGAGAATCCCCCCCTCGGTGAGGGAGAAGCGGTCGGCTTGTTGGGAAGTGCTCATTGCATTCCTTCCTTTCTGCGGGGAACGGTTTTCATGTAGGGCTTTGGGGCGCCGGGCTGCGCTGGCAGTCCATTTGGGGAGCTACAGGGCCTTCAGCGCCATTTCGCGCATCGGGGCCATGGCAGAGGGCATGGGCAGGGCGATCAGCTCTTCCGCGTTCAGCCAAACGCAGCCCTCGGGGGTATTTCGCGGCGGTTTCGCCAGGAAGAAGCGCATTTCCCAGATTCGGTGGGTGAAGACATGGCGAAATTCAAGCAGAGGCTCGCCGATGATTTCCGGGCCCGGCTCTAAGTGGTGGGGAAATTCCCAAAGCGAGTTCAGCATGCCGTTGCTTGGCCGCTTGCGCAGCAGGGCGCGGCCGTCTTGAATGAAGAGATAGACCGCGAAGCGCTCCTGCACGCGAGCCCTCTTGGGCGCCCGATGCGGATAGAGGGCGGGATTTCCGCCCGCAAAGGCCTGGCAGCGGGCGGAAAGGGGGCAAGCCCCGCAGCTTGGATTCCTTGGCGTGCAAAGGAGCGCGCCAAGGTCCATCAGGGCTTGATTAAAGGCCCCGGGGTCCGCTCCCTCGGGCATGGCGCTCAGGCAGAAATCCGCAGCCTCGCGCTTGACCGAGGGGAGGCTGATGGGCTCTTCGACGGCGCGCAGCCTCGAAACGATGCGCAGCACGTTGCCGTCCACGGCAGCGCGGCGCTGCCCGAAGGCGATGGAGCAGAGCGCGCCCGCCGTGTAGGGCCCAAAGCCTGGCAGCTTGCGCAATGTTTCAAAGTCAGAGGGGAAGAAGCCGAGCGCCTCGATGGCGATGGCCGCCCTTTTGAGGTTGCGCGCCCTGGAATAGTAGCCAAGGCCCTCCCAAAGCTTGTTGAGCCGCTCGTCTGGCACGGCAGCCAGCGAGGGCAGATCGGGCAGTTGAGCTAAAAAGGCCTCATAGCGCGGCAAAACGGCCTCTACCCGGGTTTGCTGCAGCATCGTTTCGCTGACCCATATGCGGTAGGGGTCGCGATCCCTGCGCCAGGGCAGGCTTCTGCCATTTTGCGCATACCAAACGAGCAGTTCTTGCCCTAACACAGCGTGACCACGGCCTGCGCCGCGATGCCTTCGCCCCTGCCCGTGAAGCCAAGGCCCTCGGTGGTCGTCGCCTTGACCGAGACCGTGGCGCCCGGGAGGGCGCCGAGCAGGCTTTGTGTGAATTGGTGCATGAAGGGGACTAGCTTCGGCTTTTGGGCGATGAGGGTAATATCCGCATGGATGAGCTTGCGGCCAGCCAGAAGGGCCATTACGGCCTTTAGGAGCAGCATCGACGAAATGCCCCGAAAGGCGGCGTCGCCGTCTGGGAAGAGCCTGCCGATGTCGCCCAGCGCCGCCGCGCCAAGGATCGCGTCGATCAGCGCGTGCACGGCGACGTCCGCGTCGCTATGGCCTTCAAGGCCCTTTTCAAAGGGCAGTTCCACGCCGCAAAGGATGAGCTTTCGGCCTTTGACCAGCCGGTGCACGTCAAAGCCGAGGCCCGTCACGGGGACCTTGGGCGCGCCGAGCAGGGCCTGCGCGAAAAGAAGGTCCTCGGGCCTGGTGATCTTGAGGTTCGGGCCATCGTATTCCACCAGATGGATGGCCTTGCCGAGCCTTTCGAGCACGGCGGCGTCGTCGGTAACCGCCTCGGGGGCGCTGGAAAGGGCCTCGTA
>JAITTC010000063.1 GCA_031287285.1 Christensenellaceae bacterium | reverse complement strand
GGGCTTGCCGCCCTCCGCCGGGATGAGGCGCAGCTCGACGTTCTTGTTGGCAGGGTGCGCGCCCGGGTCCACATCGCCCTTATGGTAGGCCACGTAGACGACCTTTTTGCCGTCCGGCGAAATATGCGGGAACCAGGAATTCATATCCTCGTCGAAGGTCATCTGGGTTTGGTTCGCGCCGTCCGCATCCATCTTCCAGGCCTGCATGAGGCCCGTGCGCACGGAGTTAAACCAGATCGTCCCCCCGTCTGGCGAGTATTCCGGGCCGTCGTCCAGGCCCTCGGCGGTGGTCAGGCGGGTTTCCTCGCCGCCCTTCGCCGGGATGGTGTAGACGTCGAAGTTGCCGTTTCTTTCGGCGCAATAGGCCAGGGTTTCGCCGTCTGGCGAGATGCCGTGCAGGTAGGAGGGCGTCTTTTCGGTGACGAGCCTTGGCTCCCCGCCGCTCAGCGGCAGGACCCAAACGCGGGAAGAGCGAACTTCGTCGGTCCCCGCGCTGATGGCGAGCCAGGCCCCGTCTGCCGAGAGAACATGGTCGTTGTTGCAGCGGGTGCACAGGCCGGTTTCAACCCGAACGCTCTCTTTCGTGGCCAAATCGAAGCGGTAGATGCCGCCGCCCGAGTTATAGACGAGCTCCTTGCCGTCCGGCGTCCAGTTCGGGGCCTCGATATGGCCGGCAAACTCCTTTATGATAGAGGCAGTCCTCTCTTCGAGGTCGTAGATCCGCAAAACGCTGATGAGTTTTGGCTCCGCCATGCTGCTTCCTCCCCTTTCTCTTTAAGGCTTTGGCTTGATGTTCAGGTTCACGCCCAGGTCGTCTTCGCAGTCGACGATGGTCCAGCTCGAGCCGGGGTAAATGCCGATGGTGCGCATCTCGTAGCCCATTTCCTCCAGCTCGCCGATCACGGCGTCGCGCCTCTCGCCCACGCAGAAGCCCAGGTGGTGCACGCCGTTGCCGTGCTTATCGAGGAATTCCTTGAAGGTGGAATCGTGCTCATCGGGCTCGTGGAGCTCCACGACGAAGTTGCCGGCTTGAATCACGGCAAATTTCAGGCCGTAATAGGCTTCCTTGCCGCGGTAGCTCAGGTTTGGGTTGTGGGTGGGCGGATTATCCCTGATTTCGGGCTTGGGCACGTTAAAGAATTTAGCCCAGGTCTCCGCTGCCTTCTCGATATCCTTCACCACTAAGGCGACCTGAATGAAACCCTTAAAGTCCACGTTGTTCGTCATGCCGCTTCCTCCTTGCGCGCGTTTGTTAACCATATAGTAACATTGCATTCATCGGATGTAAACCCGAATTTTCATTTGCGGAAAGCAAAAAAGTGAATTATACTAAAGAGCAATAAAATCCAAATCAAAGAGGAGGGCCGCCCCATGCAAACAGTGAAACTTGGCCGCACGGGCCTGATCGCCACCATCGCAGGGCTTGGCTGCGGCGGGTTTTCGCGCATCGGCATCGCGGCGAAGGGCGAGGACCACGCTTCTTCCATCGTGCGCGCAGCCTACGACGCGGGCGTGAACTTTTTCGACACCGCAACGGCTTATGGCACCCAAGGGGCCGTGGGCAAGGGCCTGAAGGGCCTGCCGCGCGACCGCTACATCCTCTCGACCAAGTTCCCCTATAAGGCGAAGACGGCCGAAGAATTGATGCCCACCATCGAAGAAAGCCTTCGCCTTTTGCAGACCGACCATATCGACATCTACCATCTTCACGGCGTCAGCGCACAGGACTACCCCTATGCGCGAGACACGCTGCTGCCCATCCTTAAAAAGGCGCAGGAACAGGGCAAGATCCGCTTTTTGGGCATCACGGAGGCTTTTGCCGGCGACACCAGCCACGAGATGTTCAAAATCGCCCTGCCGGAAGATCTCTTCGATGTCATCATGGTGGGCTACAATCTCTTAAACCCCTCGGCCGCGAAGGAGATTCTGCCGATTGCGGCCAAGAACGGCGTGGGCACCCTGTGCATGTTCGCCGTGCGCACGGCTCTTTCCAATCCGGCGCAACTCAAGGTCGATATCGAGCAGATTCTGCAGAGCGGCCAGGCCAATCCCGCGCTTTTAAGCGCGGACGAAGACCTTTCCTTCCTCACCATGGATGGGGTCGCGGGCTCGATCATGGAGGCAGCCTACCGTTTTTGCCGCCATAGCGCCGGCATCGACGTGGTGCTGACCGGCACCGGCAATAAAGCCCACTTGCTCGACAATCTCGCTTCCATTGAAGGCCCCAGGCTGCCGGATGAAACCCTGCAAAGGCTGCAGGCGCTCTTCGGCGGCGTCGATTCCGTGAGCGGGCAGCCCAAGGCGGCCAGATAACAGGCCATCACAAGCTTTTTATATAAGACTTGAAGGAGGAAAACCACATGGATTTTAAAGCCTTAACCACCGCGCGCTATTCCGTGCGAAAGTTCAGCGCCGAGCCCGTAACCAAGGCGGAGCTTGAAACCATCCTGGAGGCCGGCCGCGTCGCGCCGACGGCCGCAAACCGCCAGCCCCAGCGCGTGCTGGTTCTCACCGAGGAAGAGGGCCTCAAAAAGCTCGACCAGTGCACGAACTGCCGCTTCGGCGCGCCGGTGGCGCTGATCGTCTTTTACGACAGCGGCGCGGCCTGGACGCGCCCCTTCGACGGCGAGCGCTCTGGCTGGGTCGACGCCAGCATCATCACCGACCACATGATGCTTCAGGCCGCTGACCTTGGCCTTGGCAGCACCTGGGTGATGCATTTTGACCCGGCGAAGGTCACGGAGCTCTTTGGCGTGCCCCAAAACCTCGTGCCCGTAGCGGTTTTGCCCATCGGGCATCCGGCCGGCGACGCGGAACCCTCTGACAGGCACGCCCAGCGTCTGGACGGCGCAGAAACCATCTTCTATAACAGGCTGTAAGCCATGCAAAGCCTCCTGTGCGCGGGATTTGGCGGCTTTATCGGCGCTTGCCTGCGCTTCGTCACGACGAAGGCCTTGCTGCGGCTCGCCCCAGCCTTCCCCTATGGGACGCTGCTCTCGAACCTGCTCGCGGCATTCGCCATCGGCTTTATCATCGGCGCGGAGCGAAGAGCCGGCAATCTCGACGAGCGGCTCAAGTCCTTTTTGGCCAGCGGGCTGCTGGGGGGCCTGAGCACCTTTTCGACCACGAGCCAGGAAACGGTTCAGTTCCTTGACAAGGGCAGCTTTCTAGCGGCCGGCCTGAACCATAGCGCGAACCTCGTGCTGAGCCTTGGCCTCGTCTTCGCCGGCGCCGCCCTGGGCGGGGCGATCTTCAGAGAAGCGTAAATCAGCATAAAAAAGATGGCGTTTCGGGTGCAATATCGCCCCCGAAACGCCATCTTATGATATGGGGGAAATGAAGAAAAGGGCCTGGCCCTTTGGCGGCGCGCGCCGCGCTTGTGCTGTGCGCGGCTTTGGGCCAAAGTCCGATGGGAACGGGGCCTTTCAGAGGCCTTTTGGCGGACGCCCTAGGTGAAGGCGAAATCACCGAGCTTGTGAGCATTCTGCGCGATGCGCTCGTTTACAAGCGCGGCGAAAGCTGCACCGAATATAGCGAGCAAGCGAAATACGAGCCCTGCAAGACGCTAAGCCGGCTGGGAAATAAGCTTTGTGCGGGCATGGGCGGATAAGGCCCGCACGAAGCCGCAGAAAGCGCATTTTAACGGCCCTCTTTTTTTATGACTGAAGATCGATCCATCCTGCCGATGGAGGCATTCAAAGCTATCGGCATTCAATAATCCGCCTTGATTATCCTTCGCAAGGCAGCTTATTTCATTTGGGTTTTGCATGCAAAAAGGCCGCGAAACCGTTCTTTTCGCGGCCTTTGGATTCCTTCTTAATCCATCGTATATAGTTTGGTCGCCATCGCGCGCATGGGCGCGGGCATCGAAAGCGCGTAGAGCGCCTGAACCATTTCGCCGGGTGAAACCTCGGCCAGGGGGCGCTCGATGGGCAGCCAGAGCAGGGCATAGTCCACCGAGAAGACTCGCCAGCCAAGGCTGGAGCGCTCGGCACCGCAGCGCTCGTAAAAGGCGATGCGGCGCTCCCGCAAAGAGCGCTCAGCAGGGTCTTCTGCGGCTTCTGGCAACTCGCTCTCAATCACGATGCCATCTGCGCGCAAAAAGCCGCGCAATTCGCTTAGGAAGCGGCCGCCAATGCCCTGCCCTCGCCTCCCCTCCTCCACGGCAAAGTAATCCAGCAGCGCGCCGCGGATCCCCTCGCCGTGGATAAGGGTCGCGTAGGCCAGCATCTCGCCGTTTTCGGTCCACTTTAGAAGGCTGTAGTTGGCCGAGCGAAGCAGGGTCTTGATCGAGAGGAGTGGCCGAAGCTCCGAGCGTGGGAAATCCCTTTGAAGGCGCGTGCGATAGAGCCAATCGGCCTGATCGGCGCCCAAAAGCTCGATCATCTTTAAAATTCAAGCCTTTCTTCGATATAGGCGCGAAGATCCGCGATGGGCACGCGCTCTTGAGTCATGGCGTCGCGCTCGCGCACGGTGACGCAACCGTCATTTTCGGTGTCGAAGTCCACGGTCAGGCAGAAGGGGGTGCCGATTTCATCCTGGCGGCGGTAGCGCTTGCCGATGGAGCCGGTTTCGTCATAATCGACCGGGAAGGCCTTGCGCAGGGCGTCGTAGATCTCCTTGGCCTTCTCGCCCAGCTTGTTCTTCTGCAGGGGCAAAACGGCGGCCTTGAAGGGCGCCAGGGCCGGGTGCAGGTGAAGAACCACGCGACTATCCTTTTCGAGCTGCTGTTCCTCGTAGGCGTCGCAAAGGAAGGCCAGCGCTACGCGGTCTGCCCCCAGAGAGGGCTCAATGCAGTAAGGCAGAAAGCGCTCATTGGTGACGGGGTCGATGTATTCCATCGATTCGCCGCTATGCTCCTGGTGCTGCTTTAGGTCGTAGTCCGTGCGGTCGGCGATCCCCCAAAGCTCGCCCCAGCCAAAGGGGAAGAAATACTCGAAGTCCGTCGTGGCGTTTGAATAGAACGAGAGCTCTTCCTCGCCGTGGTCGCGCAGGCGCAGATGCTCTTCAGACATGCCGAGCGAAAGAAGAAAATCGCGGCAAAAAGCCCGCCAATAATTGAACCACTCGAGATCCTTGCCGGGCTCGCAGAAGAACTCAAGCTCCATCTGCTCAAACTCGCGGGTTCTGAAGGTGAAGTTGCCCGGGGTGATCTCGTTTCGGAAGGATTTGCCGATCTGCGCGATGCCGAAGGGCAGCTTCTTGCGCGTGGTTCTCGCGATGTTTTTAAAGTTGACGAAGATGCCCTGGGCGGTTTCTGGGCGCAGATAAATTTCCGCCTGCGCGTCCTCGGTGACGCCTTGAAATGTCTTGAACATCATGTTGAACTTGCGAATGGAGGTGAACTCCTTCTTGCCGCAGACCGGGCAAGCGATGCCGCTTTCGGCAATGAAGCCTTCCAGCTTTTCGTTGCTCCAGCCATCGGCGTCGACGCCAGAAACCTCTTGGATCAGCTTGTCGGCCCGATAGCGCGACTTGCAGGCCTTGCAGTCGATTAAAGGGTCGTTGAAGTTGCCCACATGACCCGAGGCCACCCAGACCTCGCGATTCATCAGGATGGAACAGTCAACGCCCACGTTATATTCGCTCTCGGTCACGAATTTGCGCCACCAGGCCTTTTTTACGTTGTTCTTGAATTCAACACCCAACGGTCCATAGTCCCAGGTGTTGGCTAAGCCGCCATAGATCTCGGAGCCCGCGAAGATGAAGCCCCTGCCCTTGCATAGGGCCACCAATTTATCCATACTCTCTACTGCCATGCTCGATTTCCTCCTTCATTTTATAAAGAAAAAAGCCTTCTCATCCCTCTTTTTAGGGACGAAAGGCCAACCCTTCCGCGGTTCCACCCCAATTGGCGCAAAGCACGCCCAGCTTTGAAAAGAATGCGCTCCCGGCTGCCTTCAGCTTCGATTCGCGCATCGGCTTACAGCGCCGCCGACTCTCTTTGCCGCAAAAAGAAGCCTACTCGTTTCCGTTCATCACGCTATGTGATTCTACTTCCATACTATAGCCAAGGCCTGAAGGAAAGTCAAGGGGGAACTTGCAGGCAAAGCCCTCTGGCTAGTGCCGCTTGCTCCAAGCTATGGGCTTTCTCATAGTGCCTCAAAAACAAAGCGCCGCTTTGCGCTTTCCACATCCATTTGCGGCTCACGCAGCTTCAATCCATACCGCTTACCACGCGTCAAAAAGTCGCGCTTTTAAGAAGATGGACTTTGTGCTATACTGAAGGCGTGCTTTCATGGGGGCGTACTGGTTTCGACGGGGAGCATGGTTATTCGGTAAGCGAGCCGCGGACCCGCAACCGCGCAACAAGCGGGGCAAACAACAACTGACAACAATCAATTAGCTTTCGCGGCCTAATCCCCGCGACGTCGGCCCGAGGCCACCTGTAGCCTCGGCCCCCGGCGCAAGAAATACAGGGCACCGAACTTGCCTAAGCTTTGCGGCAAGCCGTATTTATGAAGCTACCGGCCCCTTGATCCTGCCGACGGGAGCTTGGAAAAGGGAAATTTAAAGCGTCGACTGCGCTCGGAGAAGCCCGCTTAGTCAGCTTTTCGGACAGGGGTTCGATTCCCCTCGCCTCCACCATGAAAAATCGCCTTAAATAGGCGTTTTTTCATTATATCATTCGTTTCTGTCCCACACATTTCCCGCCACCTTCTCACCGTCAAGCGGTTTTACAAACAAAAAGAGGGCTCCCGCCGTTTGGCGAGAACCCTCTTTTTTTATCCTTCCCATTTGAGCCCAAGGGCCGCAGCCGTGAACTTTCCTACTTTCCCGTCAACAACGAGCCTGCCATGTGCCTGGAAGCGCCGCACAGCCGCCGCCGTTTGACCGCCGAACACTCCGTCCGCGCCAGACGCACCGCAGGAGTATCCCCTGACGATTAAGGCTGCCTGGAGGTTCTCCACGTCTTCGCCGCGCATCAGCGGCTTTGCAACCTTCAACACGCGTCGAATTGTGCCTCGCAGCGCTTCGCCAGCCGGCGCGCCGATTGACGCATCTTCTTCGCTACTTCCCTCCACAATCCCCGAAACCTCAAGTTCGAACTCGTCCTTCAATTCCGTCCCTGGATAATAGAACCGAAGAATCTCGTCATAGGTCCCACCCGCCAGCGCGCGGGCTTGCGCTCCTCTTTGGCTCATCCCTACGCCGTGGCCATTCTTTTGCCCCTGATCAAACACATCATTTTGCGCCGGCAGGTAGGCAATCTCCTTCCCCCATCGCTCCTTCGCCGAGGTCGTGCGACCGCCGTTGCTGTCGGTATAGACGGCATCCGCGAAATTTTCTCCGAACATCAACACCTGATTTTCGGTCGCTTTGATAAATGAGGCCTTCGCCTCATTTATCGTCCGAATCCTATCCCTTCAAAATTGAAAGGATTGGAAGGACCGTCAAAAGCACCATGGCACCGAGCGCAATCGCACACGCGGCATTTCGCCTGCCTTGTCCTCCCGCCGCCAGAGCAGTCAGCGTCGAGATTCCCATCGCGGTCATGAGCCCGATAAAAGTAGATCGGGCCAGGATTGCACGGAATAGGCCTGCCACTGCTTCGCGACGTAACCCAGAGGATTTCCTTGCCGCAAAACTTACATCTACTCATCATCAGCGCTCCATTTTTTCTGCTCCTTGATGAGCTCCTCTGCACCCCGCATCATGTTCCGGATCATCTCGGCCATTTTCTCGTTCTCGCTTTCACACTCCACCAGCATTCCTTCCAGGGCGTACATCAGATAATCGGCCGAGCCCCCTGCGCGCTCAACGATTATTCGATCGTTCACGTTTGGTTCCATCCTAATTTCGAGCATGCCGCCGCATCTGATTCCCATTTGGCGTCTGTAAGCTGCAGGCAGACAAATTCGCCCTACTTCGTCGACACGTCTTTTCATCTCAGTTCTTTTCCTCCCATTTTTATGGTATAATTCATCTCGAAAGGAGATGATCGTATGGATGCCCGCGAGGTTGCACTTGAGCTTACCAGGCTATACATTGAAAATTTTAAACTTGACCTGAAAGGCAAGAGCAACGAAGATCAGGTAGTGGCTTTCGCCGAGATTTACCGCTCAATCCTCAAAACCATTTCCAAGCCCATCACTTAGTTCTTCAATCCCGGAATCAGCCTCGAAACAAGCTCCACCTTGCACTCGAGGCTGATTTCTGCTTTCATGATCTTGTCGATCAGGGCCATTACCCGCCCTTCTATTTCACCACACATTCGAATCACCTCCCCTTCGCGCCTTTGCTCCTCTACGCGCTGCGCTTCCTCAATGCGCCGCGCTTCCTCAATGCGTTGCCAAGCTCGCTCATGGCCTCTGCCGAGCGCTCAGCCGAACGCCCGACCCCTTCCGCTGCCCGGCCCACGCGCCGAACGCTCTTCAGCGCCTTCGCAACCCTTCTCCGCGTTCCGCGTTTCCCCCACCATTCCATGGCCTTAGCGCCGGCCAGTCGGCCAAGCTCGTGGAGCGCCCATAAAATCAGCCTAATGACCACCGCCGCCATGCCTATCCCGATCAAAAGTATGGTGTGAGCCGCAATCGTCGCAAGCTTTTCATTCATTCGACCCTTCACCCCCTCCCCGAATCCTTGCCACCGCCCGCAACCGGTTGCCGCAATGCGCGCATATCACGCTCACTTGTAAATCACCTTTCGAATCAAGCCGGAACTCCGGCGCGGCGTATTCCATCCGAACCGATCCCATCACTTCAATCCAGCGTGCCGCCTCTATCATCTTCGTAATGGCGTACATTTCTTTTTTATCCAGTCTCCCAGCGCAGGTTCGCAGCTCCATCGCTATCTTTTTGGCAGTGTCCACATACTCGCCTCCTTACGGTTGCCATTCCGGCGTCAGCTCTGCCTCTACGTCCATGGCCACATCGCCCAGCTTCGCGAGCTGCCCGACCATCAAGGCTAAATCGCCCTTCGCCGCCTCCATAAGCCTTTGGGCCTTCTCAATCCACTCAGCAGCATCCCGAATAATTGCGGCGTCTTCGTCCGGCGCCCGATCGGCGACGGCGCGCAGTTCCTCCGCGACTTCACCCGCACTTCGCATTACACAGCCCTCCCTTCCACATTCCTTTTCTCGATTTCGTTCCTTCCTTTCATCTCCAGGCATCCCCATCATGAATACATCCCACCACGCGCACGTCTTTCCAGCAGTCCTCGGTCTGCCCACACAGATCGACGAATCCATCCGGGTTTCCCGCTCCGATTATGAAGGCGCCATGCGCAAAGTAGACAAGCTCCTTCCAGGTTTCGTTCTCCGTTGTAATGCGCACTATATCGCCTTCGTAAATCCGCTTCTTATCCGACCCAAATAGCCCCGTGAACTGCCCGGCCGTCGCCGTCCAGCACTCTTCGACCGCTAATCCGTTACGAATATAGCAGGTGTCGCCATCTACTTCTTGCAGCCATCCATAAACCCAAGAGCCCACGTCGCCGCTCTTTGGCCGCGCTCTGAATATGATCGATCTTTGCATCCGAAGCACCTCCTCCTATGTCGTTCCCAAAAACTCTCTTAGCGCCGCCGCGACCCTTCGCGCGATTTCGAGCTCTCGTTCCATCCGCCCCGCCAACTCGGCCGCCTCTGCGGCGCCGCCCGGCGGGAAGTAGTAAAACACCTTCGACGGCGGCTCGCCAACCATCTTTAAAATTGAGTACATTTCCGCCTGCGCCCACCCCCTCCCGGCCGCCCTCATCTGCATGCCTACATATCCTTCGCTCCTGCCGAGGCATTGGGCCAGATAGGCATAATCAATGCCGTATTCTTTCAATTTGCGGCGCAAAGCCTCATGCGGACGCGGCATGGCCAACCCTCCTCTCGACATTCTTTGTTCTTGTTCTCCCATTTTTATGGTATACTTGCGCTGTCGCTTGCGCGCCCATCCAGAGAGTGCCTATGGCTACTGTTCACCAACCTTTGATTACCGGCGAATGGAGGTGAGCAAATGCCAAAAATCTCGGTGAAAGTCCGAACTCGTCGCGTAGGTCGCAGTCTGCAAGTCCGCACGAGTGTCAGCAATGGCACATCAACGCGAGTAACGATCAAGACCATACGCCTCAAGTGAGGCTGCGGGGTGCTTCGGCACCCTCTGGATGGGCACGCGAGTTAGAGTAATTACGGAAGGGCCTCGCCCTCCTCTTTTGTGCCTATGAAAGGATAGTTTTTATGCAAACATATCCCGAAATTCCATTCTTCCAGCAGATTAATCCCGATTCCTGCGGTGCCGCCGCCTTGCAAATGCTCCTCGCATGGCAAGGCGTTAAGTACGATCAGGAATTTCTTTGGAACGAGATTTCAACCGATCGTCCTCACGGAGAAGGCAAGACCTGCAGCACCCATAAAATTTTGAATTTCTGCTTAGCTCGCGAAATTCCGGCATCCGTGGTTGTTGCCTCTGATCCACACGCACTTATGAAGCTGTGCGCCGACTCCAGTGGTCGGTATGGCCTCATGCCACTCATTCACACTTGCGATGATGGCCCGCTCGGGCACATAGTTGTATTCGTCGGGTTCGATAAGGGACGCATCGTCTTTAATGACCCTCTATATCCCCTCGGCAAATGCAGACGCGAAAACCCCAAGATTTTTATATCTAAGATGCAGAATCGCACCGGCGCTTTCGATGAATTATCGCGCGGGAACCTCTTTTGCGTCATTGGGCGCCCCGGAGATGGATCGTTCGCTTCAGGCAAAGTCCAATGTGAGGACGGCCATCCAGTCCCATCGTTTTCCGATCTATCCTCTTTTGTGTCGAACGTGCTTTGCCCGACCGATGGATGGCTTACCCCGCGTGTCTCCAGTCTTTCTCTGCGTCCGCGTCTTTAGATCAGCCATGACTGAATCCGCCGCCATATAGGCCCGTGATTAGGCAGGATAGCTCTTCATCGCGTTTCAGCTCTATGCCTTTCGCCTGCGAGAACCCGCGATCAAACCCTTCCCAGTAGGCATACTTAATCAGGTAGTCGTAAAGGTGTCCGCAGAATCCCGGATTGTTTCTACACCACCTTTCGTAATATTCGCACTCACCGCACGGCCACTCAAGTATCGGAGCGCCTTTCGCGAAGGCCGAAGCCGGCCGGCTACCAGCAGGGCGTTCCTTTCGCTCGCACTCGCTCGGCATTACGATCGCCTCCTTAATTGGTTTCGGGCGCAAAGCCCCCAAAATAGAAATAGGCCTTTTCGTTGGGCAAGAAGCTGTAGCTTCTTGCCCGTCTTCATTGATGAACCTCGCGCCCTTCATGCCGCCATTTACAATAAGCGCATTTAAGCTCTTGCTCGTGCTTGCTTACGTATGCACAGCCAATGATCAGCCGAGCGGTCGCCAATCCAATCACGATTCCCACGAAAACCGAAGCAACGTCGAATGTCATTGTGATTCCCGCCCCTCCTCAGAAGTGGATTGCTTTGCTCATCACGTCGATGACGAGAGCGCCTAAGCCGTCACCTTCAACGTTCACCTTCAGGTTTTGCCCGCTCGCGAACTCAACATGAACGATGTTGCCACTCTGGCTCAACAAAACATCGTCAACGCCGAGATTGGCAGCGCAGGCGAGCGGCCTCAGGTAGCGCTCAACGAACAGAGCCCGTTCCCGGTATTCCTCAACGCTCATGGCAGTTTGGTTGGTTGTTTTCATGGTGAGCCTCCTTAATCCGATTTCGGCACCCTCCATCCATGCTATAATTTAGGCAAGAAGGGAGGTGTACAGCGTGAATACCAAAATGTTAAAACACCTTGTTGACTTGGCAGATGGGAAAGTGGATTGTATCAATGTTGGCGCATTTTTCAACCGCTTCCCTAAAAGTGCCGCTACACTCGGCGATCTTCGTATCTTGAAGCAATTGGGGTATATATCCTTGCTTGCCGCCGATGATGACATCGAAGAAATTGGCGTGAACAAGAAGGCTTTAGACTACTTCAAGTAAATCAAGATCGCAAAGATCAATCCCGCCATCCCTGCAACCGCGCTTGCTGCCGCAAGCGCGGTTATTCTCTTGTTGTCCCGTCGCAAATTAGCCTCCGCGTTTTCGATGCTCTCCCTTGTCATGCGGAAATAGAATTTTTCGATTTCCCGCACGTATTCGCGCGTTAATGGTCTGTCCTTCATGTGGGTGCCTCCTTGCTTTTGTTGGTTCGTTAAGCGTTTTATGCCGTTTTTGTATCCTTCTCGATGGTAGCCGCTACTTCTAAAGCAAGAGCGTATGCCATTACCAGCGGCAGTCTCTCGATTGGTATCTTCATCAGTGCCTTCAAAAACTCGTTATCACGCTCCAATTCGACGTAACTGTCTCGTTTGATTTCGTTCATTCGGTTTTCCCTCCATCCGTTTTACTTCTATGCTTTATATAATACCGCCAATGAAGTTTACTGTCAATACCCTTTCAGAATTTTTTATTGCAATGCTTTATTTTATGTGCTATGCTTCCTTCAAAAGGTGGTGCATCTCATGTCTGTCAACGAACGTATTCGTGTATTGCGTAAACATCTAGGTTTGAGTCAGGTTGATTTCGGCTCCCGCGTCGGAATCAAGCAGGGGCACATGACCAACATTGAAACCGGTCGGCGTGAAGTCACTGATAAAACTATCAAGGTGATTTGCTCGACCTTTGGTGTTTGCGAGGATTGGCTGCGTGGCGGCACCGGGGAGATGCTTTCACCCAGAAGCGAAGACGTCTTCGCTTCTTTGGCCGCTGTCTATGATCTCAACAACATTGATCGGCGCATTCTCTCCGCTTACCTGAAACTGCCCCCTCGCTATCGAGATGCCCTCCAGCATTTTCTTCTTGCCCTCGCAGATGGTGGCGCCGAAACAGAGCTTGAAGGAATTCAAGATGAAGACACAATCGAAGGCCAGATGGCACGAGCGGAGGAGGTTTTGCGAAGATATGGCATCGAAGACTAACGCAGGTGCCGCGGCGCGGCTAGGCTTCCTTTCTTTCTTGTGCCTGCGCGCTCGCCACCAGCAGCGCGCCATCGACCATGTAGTTCAGCCTTTCTACAGCTTTCTCCGGCAGCTTTACGATTCTCCCGGCCATGGTTAAGGCCTCTTCCACGAGTCTCTCTGTGCTCTTCGCAGTTGCTTTGTTGGTCTCCATTTTAA
>JAITTC010000142.1 GCA_031287285.1 Christensenellaceae bacterium | reverse complement strand
CCTGAAGCAAAGGCAAAGTGGAGATTAAAGCCGCCGCAGGGGCCGTCCACATCGAGCAGCTCGCCGCAGAGAAAGAGCCCGTCGCAAAGCGCGGATTGCAGGCTGTTTTTGCGCAGCTCATTGGCCTGCACGCCGCCCAAGGCGAGCTGCGCGCCCGAGAAATCACGCGGGGCCTCCAGCGGAAAGTTCCAGCCCTGCAAAAGCCCCGCCAGAGCCGAAAGCTCGCCTTCCCCAAGGGCCGAAATGGGCGCCGCGGGGGAAATCCCCGCGCGGGCGAGCAAGGAGAGCCCCAGTTGCTTGTGCAGCAGCCCCGCGAAGAAAGTTCCCGCGCTTTCATCCCGAAAAAGGGCCTTCCGGGCGCGCAATTGCCCGGGGAGGTCTTCCGCGCCGGGGAGCAAATTCAGCGAAAGAACCGGTTTTTTCGCTCCGCGCAGCTGGCGCGAAAGATTGAAGGCCAGAATGCCGCTGATCTGTGCATCCTTAAAGAGGATCTCGCCGCGCTCGCGAGCCAGGAGGGTTTCACCGTCTAACAGGGCAGCCTCGCACTTCACGCGCAGGCCGCGCAGGCCGCGAAGCAAGGCTTGGTCTGCGCAGGGCAGCGGGCAAAGCCCCGGAAGAAGGACTGTGACGCGATGGCCAAAGCCTCGGGCAAGGGCATAGCCGTCGGCACGGGAAGCAGCTGGCGAACCGCTGGCCAGGATCAGGGCCTTGCCCATAGCGCTGCGGCCGTCTTCTGCGCTTACGAAAAAGCCTTCTTCCGTTTTTTCGGCTCTAACGGCCCGAAAGCCGCAGACTTCCCGCGCGCCATGGCGCGAAAGCGCCAAGCGGAGGACGTCGAGCACCGAGGAGGCACTCTCGCTCAAGGGGTAAAGGCGCCCCTCCTGGTCTGGCGCGCAGAAAAGCCCCCATTCTTCAAATAGGCACAAAAGCGCCTGGGGCGTCAAAAACCTGCCGCTTAGCTCGCCAAAATAGGCGCTAGGCTCCGCGTGCAGGTTGCTCAGGTTGCAGCGGCCGTTGCCCGTGGAAAGCAGCTTTTTGCCCACGCGCTCGCCAGCTTCCAAAACAAGAACCGAAGCGCCCCTTTGCGCGGCCGTGGCCGCCGCCATGAGCCCGGAAGCCCCGCCGCCTACGATCAAGACGTCGGCTTTCAGGCGATGTTGCGCCTTCATTGCTCAAAGAGCAGGGGCATGAGGTTCGTGGCGTCGTCCATGAGGCCGCCAAGCTCCGCGGAAGGCTCGCCATAGGGCAGGCCGCGCCCCAGATCGGCCCGCGAATCGTAGAGCAGGAAGGGCACCGGGGTGCCGTCGTGCCCGCCGGACGCGAGCAGGGTGTAGTGATCCGAGAGGAAGAGGATTCGGTAAGGCTGCTTTAACCTGTCAAGCCCGATGAGCAGCGGCGCGAAAACCCTGCGATCGATCAGGGCGATGGACTCGAGCTTTTTTTGCAGGTCGCCGGCGTGGCTCATCTCATCCGGCGCCTCGACGTGCAGGGCCGTAAAGTCGTTTTCTTCGAGGGAGCGAAGCGCCGCTTCGACCTTGCCCTCGTAATTCGTGTCGAGCTCGCCGGTTGCCCCGGGCACCTCGGGCGCGGGCAGCCCGGCCAGCCGCGCGATGCCCTTGACCAGCGGCACCGCCGTGATCACATCGCCAAAATGGCCGTATTTTTGCCTGAAGTCAGAAAGCCGCACCGCCCTTCCCTGCCCCCAGAACCAAAGCGAGTTCGCGGCCGGCTTGCCCCCCTGCCTGCGCGCCTCGTTGATCGGGTGGCGGCCCAGAATTTCGTAGGATGCCCGCATCAGATCCAGCAGCATCTCTTCCCCGCAGCCCTTTGGGAGATGGGACTGGATGCCCTGGCCCAGGATCTCATGCGGCGGCGCCAGGGCGACTTGATCGCTGCCCTGCTCCAGCACCGCGATGTGGCGATAGGAGGGATTGATGTGAAACCAGAGCCCGTATCGCTTAAGAAGCGCGGCAAAGCCCGCGTCCGCGATCAGATCCTGCATCAGGGTTTGCGCCTGCGCCCCTTCGATTGCCCCGCCGGAGTGCGAGAGCATGGTTTGTGCCTCGTAGACGCCGCCGTTTTCGCTTAAGGCGCAGAGATTGCAGCGGAAGGAGATATTGCCGTCTTTTAGGCTCAGCCCCGAACCCGCGGCCTCGAGCGGCGAGCGGCCCGTGTAGACCTTGCGCGGGTCAAAGCCAAAGATCGATAGAATCGCGGTGTCGCTTCCGGGCGGCACGCCCAGGGGCACCGTGCGGGCCTTGCCCACCATGCCGCGCGCCGCAAGGGTATCGATCAGCGGTTTTTCGGCGGCTTCAAGCGGCGTGCGGCCGCCAAGGGCTGCTTGGGGCAAGTCGGCCATGCCGTCCCCGATGATTAAGATATACTTCATCTATGCCTCTCCCGTTCTGTTCTTCATTTGTATGCGGTCAGAAGCGCAAATGCGGTTCCAAGCCGCTCAACTCTATGGTATTATAACATGGCAAGGCCCGCTGGCAAGGAAAAATCCACGGGGAAGGGAACCCTATAAGCGCGCGGGCGAAGGGGGGAAGCAATGCAAAGCGTAAACTTAGGCCTTCGCCATAAGGACGAAAGCGTGGAGGGCATCGTGCTCTTAAAGGGCATTCAGCAGAAGATCTCGTCGAACGGTTCCGCCTATCTGGATCTCACCGTGATGGATCGAAGCGGCGAGATGAACGCCAAGGTTTGGAACGTGGCAGATGGCGCGCTGCCCGTGGCGGGCAGCGCGATCAAGGTGCGCGGATTGGTGCACGAATTCATGGGGAAGCTCCAGCTCAGGATCGATAAATACCGTGCGGCAGCGGAAGAGGAGATCGACTGGGGCGATCTCGTGCCCTGTGCGCCCGAGGACCCGGAAACCCTTTGGAGAGAGCTTTATGAGGCTGCAAGCGGGATTCAAGAGCCCGGCCTTCGCGCCATCAGCCAGGAGCTCCTCAACGAACGAAAGGAAAAATTGCTGATTTGGCCGGCGGCAGTCAGCTACCACCACGCGATGCGCGCAGGCCTTTTGCAGCACAGCGCCACCATGCTGCGGGCCGCCAAGGCGCTCTTCCCCGTTTACCCAGACATCAACCCCGATCTCGTTGTTTGCGGTGTGATCGCCCACGACATGAGCAAGATCGACGAGCTCGCGGCCGGGCCGCTTGGCCTGGCCGCTGAATACAGCGCAGAAGGCCTGCTGATTGGGCACTTGGCCCTGGGCGTCGCCCATGTGCGCGAAATCGGCCTGCGCTTTGGGGCCAGCGAGGAGGTTCTTTTGCTGGTAGAGCACATGGTGCTCTCGCATCATGAGAACCCGGAATACGGTTCCCCCAGGCCGCCGATGTTCCCCGAGGCGGAGCTGCTCCATCAGCTCGACGTGCTCGATGCCAGGCTTTTTGAAATGCGCGCGGCGCTGGCCGGCACCCCCGCGGGGGGCTTTAGCGAAAGGGTTCGCTCCCTCGAAAACCGGCGGCTGTATCGAGTTCCGCAGCTCATGGGCCAGGGGGAAGAATAGAGAGTGGTTTGCGGCTTCAGGCGGCCCGCCTCTTTTTGCGGGCTCGCCATCCCCGAAGCCTCGCTCCGCTCGGCAAAAAACGGGGCGCGCTCGCTTGCGCTCGCGCGCCGGGGGGCGGGCGCCGCGTTTCACGCGGCTGCCCGGCAAGCAAGGCCCGGCCCTAGACCTAACGGTCTGGCCCGGAGCCCTTCCTTGCCGGCCTCCGGAGGCAAAGCCTCCGGGCCCGCCCACGAGGCCGTCGCTCGAGCGGCTGCGCTTTTTGGGGCAGCTTGATTCTGTTTTAAGCGTCGTTTTAGACCGCTTCGCAAAGCCTGAGCGGCAATTTTCCCTCCCTTGAGAGGATGCGACGGGCCACCGAGGCGATTAGGTGGAGGGCACGCCCCTATCGAGCTGGATGGCGTTGACTTCCTTGCAGCTTTTTCAATGCGGCGGCCGCTAAAAAGCCGAGCAGCGCCCCCGTGAAGCCGCCGACGGGCAGGAGCTGCGTTAGATAGAGCAGCAAAAGCGGCGTTTTTGTGATAAGCGCCCCCAACAGAACCTGCCCGAGGTTATGCGCCGCCCCGCCAAGCGCCGAAACCCCGACGGGGGAAAGGAGGGGCAGCCGCTTGGCAGACCACATCACAAGCAGCGAGAGCAGGCCGCCGCAAAGCGAATAGGGCAGCGCGCCAAAGCCCGCGAAGAGCAGGCAGCTCAGCAAAACCTTCCCAAGCTGCACGAGAGCCGCCATGCCGCCGCCATAGAGATAGAGTGCCAGCAGCACGAAGGCGTTCGAGAGGCCGAGTTTCATTCCGGGCAGCGGAAGTGGAAGCGGCAGCAGCGATTCGAGAAATGAGAGGATCAGCGAGCCCGCGCAGAGCAGGCTCGCGGCAGCGAGCCGCCTTAACTTCCCGGCTTGCATGCGCAGCACCCCCTTTTCACTCGGTCAGCGCGTCAAAGGGCAGCCTTGCCCCCTCGACGGCGACGCTAAGATGGTGCGGCAGGCAGCTGAGCACCCGGCCGGGTGCGCTGACGGAACCCTCGCGCAGGCAATCCAGCCCGGGGCAGTCAGCCTGCGCGAGGAAGGCCCTGCCGCCCTCGACGCGCAGAAGATTGTAGCCGTATTCGGTTTTGATGGGGTACTCGCCGTCTTTTTCAAGGGGCAGGCGCGCGACGACCTGCCCATTCACCCGCACGACTGCCTCATCGCCAACGCCCTGCCCTAAAAGCAGAAAAAGGGGCAGCAGCGCGCAGAGCAGGATGACTGAAAAGGCCAAAAAATCGCCCTTCTTCATGCGCCCTACCCCCTTTTTAAATGAGTTTACCGCAAGCATAGCAAAAATAAGCCGATTTGTCATGGAGGAAATGATTTTGCGCTTTCTATCTTGGCTCCTTGTGTGGACGCTGCTCCTGCCGCTTGCGGCCTGCGCCGCGCAAAAGCCCGCGAGCGCCGAGGGCTTCGCCTTTGATACCATTCTGCGCGTCAGCATCTATGGCGCTTCCGGCGAAGCGGACCCCGAAAGCCTCGCTCAAGGCGCGCTGCGCGTTGCGGACGAGCTCGAGCCCCTGCTTTCGGCACAGCGATCGGGCGCGGAGATCAAGGAGGCCAATGAGAGACGCGAAGGGGTTTTAAGCGAGGAAACCGCGGCGCTTTTGCGCGACGCCTTGCGCCTGTGCGACGAAAGCGACGGCGCCTTCGATCCCCGCCTGGGCGCGCTTTCCGCGCTTTGGGATTTTAAGGCGGCCTTGCCCAGCCTGCCGGAACAGCTTCAAATCGAGACGCTTTTGCAAGAGGCGCAAAGCGCGAAAATCGACCTTACGGGGATGCGGCTAACGCTCGGCGGCGAATCCATGAAGATAGACCTTGGCGGCATCGCAAAGGGCTATGCGGCCGACAAGATGCGCGCCTGGCTGCTTGAGCACGGCGCATCGAGCGCCCTGCTCGACCTTGGCGGCAGCATCGCAACCATCGGGAAGAGGCCCGGAGGCGGCCCCTGGCGCATCGCTGTGGCCAGCCCCTTTGCGTCTGGCGAAATCGCCGGGGTGCTAAGCGTGGAGGAAGGCTTCGTCTCTACCTCGAGCGGCGCGCAGCGCGGCTTTACCCTGGAGAGCAAGCGCTACCACCACATCCTCGACCCAAAAACCGGCTGGCCCGCGCAAAGCGGCCTTGCTTCGGTTACCGTAATCGCCCAAAACGGCGTGCTGGCTGACGCGCTTTCGACGGCCTTCTTCGTGCTAGGCGAAGAGCGCTCGCTGGAGCTCCTGCGCGAGCGCTTCGCGGGCGCGGAGCTTCTTTTCATCCGCGAGGACGGCAGCGTTTTTTGCACGAAAGAAGGGCTTTTTGCGGAAGCCAAGGGCTGAGTGACGGCTGGGGCTTGGCGCTTCAACGGCCTTCTTCGTCATTGCGAGGAGCGCAGCGACGAAGCAATCCAGCAAGGGCACAAAAAAGGCCCTGCCGAGGCGCATGGCGAGGCCATTTGGGCGTGGCAAGCGCGGTTAACCGGGAAGAGTGGGTGCGCCACCCTCGGCGCGGCGAGCGGCGAGCTTAGCGAGGTTTTTTTCAACCTCTTTTGCACGCGGGTGCTCTGCGCTAAAGACAGTTAAGAAAATACCCAGTGCTTTTTGATAAAGCTCCTCGGCTTCGTCGCAGCGGCCCTGCTGAGCATAGACTTCGGCAATGTTGTTGTAGGTGGTCGCTGTAACTGGATGCTCCTTCCCTAAGGCCTTTTCATATATCGCCAAGGCCTTGTTGAGCCATTCGAGGGCCTTGACGTACTCGCCTTGCTCATTGCAAATCTTGCCGATGCTGTTATAGCTGTCTGCCGTATCAGGATGCTCCGTCCCCAAGACTTTTTCACGCATCGCTAAGGCCTTTTGGCACGAATCAAGAGCCTTTTCATACAAGCCCTGATTCCTATAGACCTCTCCTATGTTATTGTAGCTGCGCGCCGTATTTGGATGCTCCTTCCCTAGACCTTTTTCTTTATTGCCAAGGCTTTTTGGTGCCATTTGAGCGCCTTGTCGTACTCGCTTTGATTCCGATAAACAATGGCGATGTTGTTGTAGATACTCGCTGTATCGGAGTGCTCTGCTCCCAAGACTTTTTCACGCACCGCCAAGGCTTTTTGATACCACTTCAATGC
>JAITTC010000190.1 GCA_031287285.1 Christensenellaceae bacterium | reverse complement strand
CGCCGCGTCAAGCGAGCTTTTTCGCCTGCGCAAACAGTCTAAAAACAGGGGATGAATGCGGTATGCGTCGCTGCTGCAGTTGCGGCGCAGAACAGCGCTCAGCCCCTTCATTTCCTTTTCGATCGTTTCATGCACAATCCCCGTTTCATGCAAAAGCGCAAGCGTTGGGGTTTCAATCAATGCAAGTTTCTCAAGCGCCAGGCTCAGTTCCGGGGAAATCCTCGAGAAAATTTCCCCCTCGAAAATCCCTTCCAGGCTCGCGCGCATCGCAGAAAGGGCCCGTCGCTCGCTAAAATAGGGGCTTTCCTGCAAAAAGGAACCGATCAGCTGCAGCGCGGCCGGGCAGCCCGCCGTTTCTTTAAAGATCAGATCCAGGCTCTCGTCCGGTAAATTCAGGCCCCTAAGAAGAAGGAAGTCGCGGGTTTCCTCCCAGGTGAACGAGAGCTCTTCTTCGCTGATCCGCAGCACGGAAGCCTTGGAGCGCATCGAAGAGAAGGCCGGTTCCGACTGCGACAGCAGGATGGAACGAACCATTTTGTAGGGCGCGCTGATCGATTTTTCGAGAAACCAGAGCACCGAGGGGGAATGAATCAGCTGCAGATCATCATACACGAAGATATAGCGCTTCCCTGGCACGATCATCGCATCCGGAAACTCCAAATACCGCTCGAATTGGGCGGGCCCGTCGGGCATCCCGGTGCTGCGCAGGAAGCCCACGACTTCCGGCGCGTTATAAGGCACCATAGCCTGGGTAAAGTTATTCCAAAAATGCACGGGGTTGTTGTCGTATTCCGTCAGCCGCACCCAGGCGATGACCGCATCCATCCCCTTCAGCATGGAGCGAATCGTTTCCGTCTTCCCGTATCCCATCCCGGCCACGACGCTCAAAATAGGGTAATTTTCAAGCATATCCCCCAAAAAACGCTCAAGCTTCGGCCTTTTAAGGATGGGTTGACCCATCCTGGCTCGCGGCCCTTGGCTTTGGAATGGAAATTGTCGCATTGGGGAAATCCTCCTGGTTCCATTTTAATGAATGCCTGCGTGAAACGGCAAACAATCAAAGCGATATCACAACCAGACTAAAATATTTGACATAAATAGATGGAAATCCTGCAAGGCACCCTAACTTCGTGAACTCTTTATGAATGGCCTCGTTTTAATGCCGCTGCGGATTGGTCCGACGTGCAAATCAGCATGGAAGCATGAAATGAAGGGTTTTCTTTCGATATCGTGCAAGGCTGCCGGAGCCTTTTCTGAGCCCAATCAATTTTATTCCTTATATTATTATTTATTCCTTTTCATTTTTTGATCGGGCTGTTTTATTGCCAATAACCGGTCGATGAACCGCGCTCGAAATTTGCCGAAATACCCATTGGGGTGATGGATTTAAGAAGAGGGCTGTGCTAAAATAATAACGGTTCTATCATGCTCAGATCAAAACCATCCCATTTAGATGGTGTTTTAGTGACAAGGGGGGGGGTAAATTATGGATAAAATTCGGGTATTGCTCGCCGATAGCGCTATAGAAACCCGCGAAGCGCTGGCGAAACGGCTGCGAGAAACGCAAAGCACTTCCATGGAGCTGAGCGCTTCCGTAAGCAACGGCTTGGAGGCACTGCGGGTTTTGGGCGATCACCCCATCGATCTACTCGTGATGGACTTGGTTCTGCCCGGGCTCGACGGCTTTTCTTTGCTCGAAAAGCTTCATGCACAGCGCCTTTTGCCAAAGCTCAAGGTTCTTATTCTCACCGCCATGAACCGCACCGATTTCATCCAGCGCGCCGTTGACCTGGGCGCCGATTACTATATGCTCAAGCCCTGCGAGCCGGATATCGTTCTTGAAAGAATGCGCTCCCTCCTCGAAGGGGGTCCCAAAAGCCCCCTCAGCTCTTCCTCTGCGGAAACCGGGCGCGGCGTCCCTTCGCTCGACGTGCGGATTTCCGATATCTTCTTTTCAATCGGCCTTCCCGCGCATATCAAGGGCTACTCTTACCTGCGCGAGGCGATCAAGATGGCCGTGGATCGCCCGCAAATCCTGGACTCCATCACCGGGGAGCTCTACCCGAGCGTCGCGCGGCATTTTGGCACCGAGCCCACCAAGGTCGAGCGTGCGATCCGCCACGCGCTGGACGTCACTTGGGCGCGCGGGCAAATCACCAATATTGGGCGCTTTTTTGACGGATTACACTACATGTTCAGCGAAAAGCCCTCTAACGGCGAGTTCATCGCCCTCTTGGCCGAGCGCTTTCGCGTGGAAAGGGCAGCTTCCGAAAAGCGCAGCCCTTAAAGCCGCGCCCTTTCGCATGCCATCCCCCGCGCGCCTGCCCGATTCTTCCGGGCAGGCCGCTTTTTTATGCTCACATGCCGAAAAAAGCCCGCCATCGGAACACGGGCGGGAGAGCATCTCTCCCGCACCCTCTCAGGGGCAGGCTGCGGCTTGCTCTTGCCTTGCGAAACGCCATTGGCCTTGGCATTTCCCTACGAAACCGCCGCCTTCGGGCGGGATTTAACTGAAGCGAAGCGAAGCTTAACCAAAAACGAGAAAGGCAACGGCCATCGGCGAGCGAAAAACCCCGGTAACCAGCCAATCATGCGCCGCAAGGGGGCAATCGGGCCGCGTTGCCAAGGAAGCCAGCGAAGCCTTGCGCAAAAAAACGCCGCCCAAAGCCCGGCCGCCCGCAGGGTCGAGCGAAAGCGCCCAAATTGAAGCCTCACCCCGGCGACCATTGCGCCAAGAGCGCGGCGCCCACCCCTTGACGCGCAGGCAAACGAAAGAAAGCGAGGGCGAGCGCAGCCCGCGCCTAGGAAGCGGCGAGTTGACAAACGCGCTCCCTGCGCATATACTGGCCATAATTAAAGCCAAAACGCCGCTTCGTTTCATTTTGGCGTTTTGAGCGGGCAATGAACGGGAAAAGTACGGCTTTCATTCCCTACCAAAAGAGCAGAGAGCGCAGGCCACCGGCTGAAAGCCAGCGCAAGGGAAGGGAACGAGCCCGAAGTGCGCCCCGCGAGCTCGCCGCTCGGCCTCGTTATCGGCCCTTTTCTCAAGGGCCGGGGGAATCCCCGGCTGAAAAAGAGTGGAACCACGTGCGCAGCATTTCGCGCCCGTCTCTTTGAACCCAAAAAGAGGCGGTTTTTTTATTCCTTTCGGGGGCCTTTCACCGCCCCCGCATCTTTCCCGCACGAGGAGGGGCATTCAAGTTGGCAAACGGCAAAATCGGCTTTTTCGAGCGCCGGCGGATGGATATCCGCGCGGTCATGGAGCGCGACCCGGCGGCAAGAAGCACCCTCGAGGTCATCAGCTGCTACCCGGGCTATAAGGCGGTGCGCGCGCATCGCCGCGCGCATTGGCTCTGGGTGAGGGGTTTTAAGCTTCTGGCGCGCATGGTGTCGCAGTCCGTGGCCAAAAAGACCGGCATCGAGATTCACCCGGGCGCAGAGATCGGCGAGGGGCTGTTCATCGATCACGGCCATGGCGTGGTCATCGGCGAAACCGCGATTTTAGGCAAAAACGTCACCCTCTACCAGGGCGTGACCCTCGGCGGCACCGGGAAGGATAGCGGCAAGCGCCACCCGACGATTGGCGACAACGTGGTCATCGGCGCGGGGGCCAAGGTGCTGGGCCCCTTTGAGGTGGGCAGCAACTCAAAGGTCGGTGCAGGGGCCATCGTCTTGAAGGCAGTGCCCGAAAACTGCACCGTGGTGGGCAACCCCGGCCGCATCGTCCGCCGGAACAACCAGCGCGTCGCCGTCGGGCCGGATCTCGACCAGGTCAACCTGCCGGATCCCGTAAAAGAGCTGGTGGAAGAGCTCCAAGGGCGCCTCACCATTCTGGAGGAATGCCTGAGGCGCGTTCAAAACGGCAGCCCCTGCGTCAATTGCGAAGCCCAGGGCAGCTCCGACTGCCCGAAGGAACTGGAAGGAAGGGAAAGGGAATATGTTCATCTATAACACCCTGTCGCGCCGCAAGGAAGAATTAAGGCCGCAAACGCCGGGCAAGGTGGGCATTTACGCCTGCGGACCCACGGTCTATAACTACATCCACATCGGCAATGCCCGCCCCGTCGTGGTGTTCGATACCCTGCGCCGCTACCTGATCTGGCGCGGGCACGAGGTGAAGTTCGTCCAAAACTTTACCGACATCGACGACAAGATGATCAACCGCGCAAACGAGGAGGGCGGCACCGTGCGGGATCTGGCCGAGCGCTTCATCGCCGCCTACGAGCAGGATACCCGCGACCTGAACGTCCTGGAAGAGAGCACGATTCACCCGCGGGCCACCGAGCACATCCCCGAAATCATCTCGCTCATCGAAGCCCTGATCGACAAGGATCTCGCCTACCTTTCAGACGACGGCGTGTATTACAACACCAAGGCCTTTGCGGGCTACGGCAAGCTCTCGGGCCAGAATATCGACGATCTCGAGTCCGGCGCGCGCGTCGAAATCGACGAAAGCAAGCGCAGCCCCATGGATTTCGCCCTTTGGAAGAATAAAAAGCCCGGCGAACCCTTCTGGCCCTCGCCCTTTGGCGAAGGCAGGCCCGGCTGGCACATCGAATGCTCCGCCATGAGCATGAAATACCTGGGCGAAAGCTTCGACATCCACTGCGGCGGGCAGGATCTGATCTTCCCCCATCACGAAAACGAGCTCGCCCAGTCGGAGGGCGCGACGGGCAAGCCCTTCGCAAGGTTTTGGATGCACAACGGCTTCATCAACATCAATAACGAGAAAATGTCCAAATCCAAGGGCAATTTCTTCACCCTGCGCGAGATCGGCGAGCAATACGATTTAGAGGCGGTGCGCTTCTTCATGCTCTCGTCCCACTACCGCAGCCCCATCAACTTTAGCGAAGAGCAAATGGAGCAGGCCAAAAGCGCCCTCCGCAGGCTTTATGAGGCGCAGGGCAACTACGCCTTCTTGCTCGAGCGCGGCGGCGCGAAGGAGCGCGAGCCAAACCAGGGCGAGCAGGCCTTCTTAAGCGAGCTTCAGTCCATCAAGGCCCGCTTCATCGAGTTCATGGACGACGACCTCAACACCGCGGGCGCCCTCGGCGCGATGTTCGACCTGGTTTCGTCGGGCAACCGCATCGCTTCCGAAGGCGTTTCAGCTAAGGCCCTCCGCGCCGCGCTCGATCTCCTGACCGAGCTTAGCTCCGTCCTTGGCCTGCTCTATCGGGCAAAGGGCGGCGCCGAAGACGAGGGCGTCGATGCCCTGGTCGCCCAACGCGAGGCAGCCCGCAAGGCCAAGAATTGGGCCGAAGCGGATCGCCTTCGCGACGAAATCAAGGCCCTTGGCTACATCTTGGAGGATACACAGCAGGGCGCGAAGGTTAAAAAGCAATAAGCCTTTCTTCTAGCAGACGCCTTCGCCAAGGGATGCCCTCCATGCACATAAAGAAGGGCTTTTTGAGAGTATCCGGGGAGTTTTGGGGGCCCTATGCGAAGCTGCAAGGCCATGTGGGCGAATCAACCACAAAAAAAGCCTGAAATCCGGCATGAATTGCCTTGTTTCCTAGCGCGCCTGACATGGTTTGTTTCACTTTTGCAAAAAACCGCAGACGGGCTGCATCCCAAGAACCCTTGCCCCCTCCGTCATTGCTAGGAGCGCAGCGACGAAGCAATCCAGGCTGACGTAGAAAAGGCCCCGCCGGAGCTCGTGACGGCGCCTTTGGGGCGTGGAGCAAGCGCGGACGCAGGGACGCCTCTCGGCTACTCTGACGGGCTTGACCTGCGGCGACGCAGCGACTTGGCAGGGCCGGTCGGCGGCCAAGGCCGGCGCTTCAATGCCCTCCTCCGTCATTGCGAGGAGCCCAGCGACGAAGCAATCCAGCGATTACGAAAAAAGCCTCGCCAAACCGTGCTCTAACGGTGCGACAAGCCCCTTCGGTAACTAAGGCGGTGCTGGCGCTCCCCTCCCTCTCTCTCCGTCATTGCGAGGAGCGCAGCGACGAAGCAATCCAGCGACTACAAAAGAAAACCCTGCAAAGTCGTGTTCTAATCAAGGGAAAAGCATGCCGTATTGCTTCACCGTTCTCGCGGAGAGCAACACACTGCGGCGCAACGCTGCAAGAAAATGCTCAGCTGCCCTGAGGACTGGTTTGCGGCAACGCGATAGCACGATTGATGGTCATGATCGGTTTGCGGCGGGCCTATTTGCGACAGCATACCGGCGCGATAAGCCCCTTCGGCAACTGGGGTAGGGCTGGCGCTTCCGAACCCCCCTCCGTCATTGCGAGGAGCGCAGCGACGAAGTAATCCAGCGATTACAAAAGAAACTCCGCAAACAGCATGCTTTATTGCTTGGAAGGAAAAATACACTGACTGCTTCACCGCCCTCGCGAGGGGCAACGCAATGCGGCGCAACGATGCTAAGAAAGCGCTCAGTTACTCGAAAAGCCGGGTTTGGCGACGCGACAGCATGATGGTCATAGCTCCGATCCGCTCGGGGCCTATTTGCGACAGCATACCGGCGCGATAAGCCCCTTCGGCAACTGGGGTAGGGCTGGCGCTTCCGAACCCCCTCCGTCATTGCGAGGAGCCCAGCGGCGAAGCAATCCAGCGATTACAAAAGAAACCCCGCAAACAGCATGCTTTATTGCTTAGAAGGAAAATACGCTGGGCTGCTTCACCGCCCTCGCAAGGAGCAGGGAGCGAAACCCGCGCTGCGTTCGTGGTTGCGCGCGGATTCCATCGGTGCTATACTAAAATCCGTTTGGGGGCCCGAAAAGAAATAAAAAACGGCCCGACAAGGGGGCTTTTTTCATGGCCTTGATGACCAAGGATCGCGAGTTTTATAAGTCCTTTTTCACGATGGTCTTTTTTATTGCGCTGCAAAACCTCATCGTCCAGTCGGTCAACCTGGCCGATAACGTGATGATCGGCGCCTACAGCGAACCCGCCCTCTCTGGCGTGGCGATCGTAAACCAAATCCAGTTTCTCTTAACGATGCTGATCAACGGCGCGGGCGAAGGCGTCGTGGTTTTGAGCGCGCAATATTGGGGGCAGAAAAACACGCTCTCCATCAAGAAGATCATCGGCTCCGGCGTCTATCTGGCGCTCGGGCTCGGGCTGCTCTTTACGCTGGCCACCAGCCTCTTCCCAAGGCCAATTTTGCTGCTTTTAACCGCCGATGAAGCGGTGATTGCGGAAGGGCTCCAATACCTTGCGGTGATGCGCTTCAGCTACGTCCTTTCTTGCCTGTCGATCATCTTCCTCTCGTCGATGCGCTCGATCGAAAACGTCCGCATCGGCACCGTGGTTTCGTTCTCGACCCTTCTGGTCAATGTCTGCCTGAACTATGTGCTCATTTTCGGGAAAGTCGGCGCGCCCAGGCTTGGCGCCGCCGGCGCCGCGCTGGCCACGCTGGCCGCGCGGGTTTTGGAATTCCTCATCCTGCTTTCCTATATGCTCTTCGTCGAA
>JAITTC010000078.1 GCA_031287285.1 Christensenellaceae bacterium | reverse complement strand
GACTGGGGTTCCGGCGGGGACTCCTCTGCCGGCGGCGAAAGCCAGGGCCCGGGTGGCATGGCGGGTTCCGGCGACGGCGGGCCTGCCTATGGCGGCGCGAATTGATTGGAAGAATTGGCAGGCGCGAAAAACCGCGCCCTTGCCTTGAAAGGGGTTTCTAGATGCCGCAAAGAGGACGCGACAACCAGTATGGCGATTATGGCGACCGCCGCTACGCACCAGTGCGAAGCGGAGGGGCAAACCGGCAGCCCGTAAGAGGCTCCGCTCAGCGGGGGGGCTCTTCCTCTGGCCCTGGCGGGCGAAGGCCGAGGAGCAAGGCGCCAAAGGGCCTGATTTTGGCCTGCCTAACGGTATTTTTGCTGGGCATTGCCCTGTTTGTGGGCTGGCGAATCGCCGAGGCGAAGCAAAACGAGGCCCGCCAGCAAACGGATTTGGCCAACCAGATCGCGGCGCAGCAGCAAAACACGGTGCTTCTTAATCAAAACAGCTATTATCAGGGAATTATCATCGCCGGCGTGCCGGTCGGCGGGATGACGAAGGCACAGGCCCTTTCTGCCCTGGGGCAGTATGGCATTTCCGAGCAGGGCAAGAGCATCGTGGTGGAAGGCAACGGCCAGAGCTATGCGATCCCGGTCTTGAGCGGCAGCGACGTTTCCACCGTGCTTGACGAGGCCTGGCGGCTTGGGCGCGAGGGCAGCGAGGAAGAAAGGCTTCTGCAAATTGCCGAGCTTTCGCGCACGCCGAGGGAATTTGAGCTAAAGCAGGGCTATTCCATCTGGGATTTGGATGCGGAGATCGAAAAGGTGGCCGCCCTGATGGAGGAAAGCCCGGTCAATGCCGAGATCAAGAGCTTTGACGTTGCCAAAAAGGCCTTCGTGGCCGAAAGTGGCAAGAACGGCCTGGCGCTTGAGCGCGAAAAGCTAAAAGCCCTGGTGGAAGAAGCGCTGTCGAGCGCTGATTTCGACCGGCCCGTTCAGGCAGACTTAAAGGAAGTAAGGCCCGAGGTCAGCGTCAGTGAGATTGAAAACGCGGTGCTGCTCAAGAGATTTTCGACCACATTTAAGTCAAGCGCCAATCGCGACGAAAATATCCGCCTTTGCTCCACGGCCTTGAGCGGCCACGTGGTGCTGCCGGGCGAGGAATTCTCGATCAACCAGATCACCGGCGAAAGGACGCCGGCCAAGGGCTACCGCGAGGCGAAGGTGATTAAGAACGGCGTATATGTAGAGGAGCCGGGCGGCGGGGTTTGCCAGGTTTCATCCACGCTGTTCAACGCGGTGATTCGCGCCGGCCTGAAGGTGACCGAGCGGCACAACCACACCATCAAGTCCAGCTACGTGCCCGAGAGCGAGGATGCGGCCATCGACTACCCGGGCAAGGACTTTAAGTTCGTCAATACCTCGGCGGGCCCGGTCGCCGTGGTCTTCAGCATGGATATGGAGAGCAAGAAGCTCACGGCGGCCATCTATGGCACCACGCCTCTTCTTGGCGAGAACGAGAGCATCGAGCTTGCGACGGAGCTGATTTCAGAAACGCCGCAGCCCGAGAACCAATATAAAGAAAACCCCGCGCTGGCCTACGGCGAGGAAATCCTCGTGACCGAAGGGCGCAGCGGCGCGAAGTACCGCACCTTCATCGTCAAGAAGAAGGATGGCGTCGAGCTTTCGCGAGATCTTTTGCACACGAGCAATTACCCGGCCAAGGCCTCGGTGTATGAGCGCAACTCAAACGCCGTGCCCGGCCCCGGCAACTACGAGGTGCCGCCCGAGCCGGAGGGCGGCGCAGAGAGCCCGGTGGAATAACCCTGCGGCCCTTGGGCGCCACGGCCCCCAAGGGCCTTTCATATGGGGGCGAGGGAGTGAAAGCTTGGGCAGGGAAATTCGCATCGTGGTCGGCCCCAACGGCGATGGGAAGGCGCTTCGCGAGGTTCTGCGCATCGCCGGGGTTTCGAGCTCTGCGCTGCAGCGCGCAAAGAAGGCAGAGGGCGGCATCTTGCTCGACGGTCAGGCAGTTTTTGCGAATGTCATCGCGCGCGAGAAGCAGACCATCGTCTTAAAGCAGCCAGAGCGGGCGGAGCAGAGCCTGCTGCCCGTGGAGGGGGAGCTCTTCATCGCCTACGAGGACGAGGACATGCTGGTGCTCAACAAGCCGGCGCGGCTTTCGGCGCACCCGGGGCCTGGGAACAGGGAGGGCAGCCTGGCCAACTTCGTCGCCGCCTATTTGCAGGCGAAGGGCGAGCCCTCGGTCTTTCGCGGGGTGAACAGGCTCGACAGAATGACCTCCGGCCTGCTGACGGCAGCCAAACACGCCCATGCCCAGCACCAGCTGGCGGCGCAGCTTGGCGACGGCCGCTTTAAGCGAAGGTATTTGGGGCTCTTTTGCGGCGAGCCGGGCTTTGACGAGCGCGAAATCGACGCGCCGATTGCCAGGAAGCAGGGCTCCGTGCTCGAGCGCGAGGTTCGAGAGGGCGGCGCGCCCGCCAAGACGCGCCTGCGGGTGCTGCGGCGCTGCGAAGGCCTGAATTTGGGGCTCTTCGAGCTCGAAAGCGGCCGCACGCATCAGATTCGCGTGCACATGGCGCACCTGGGGCTGCCGCTGCTTGGGGACTTTCTCTATGGGGAAGAGATCGAAGGGCTGCGCTGCATGCTGCACGCCGCGCTCCTTCGCTGCGAGGCGCCAAGCGGCAAGGAATTGCGCCTGTTTTGCCCGCCGCCCGAGGACTTTTGCCGGGCGGCGATAGAGAGGGGAATCGAAATAGGGGAAGTGGAGGAGGAAGAGCTATGGAGCCCATTTTAAGCCTGGAGGATCTGCGAAAAAGGGTGCTTGAAGTCGGCTTTTTGCCCTTTATGGGCAGGAAGGAGCGGCTGCTCTTCCCCCTGACGGAGCTTACGCCCAATGCTTGGTTCACGGGGGAAGAAGGCGACCCCTGGGGCTGGCGCATGGAGCTTGCCGCAGGCGAGGAGATCGCCTACGGCAAGTTCTTTCTGGGGCAGGCCGGGTTCATCGCGGCTGAGCTGCTGCCCTGTTTCATCGCCCTTCGCAGGAAGAACTGGAGCGCCGAAGAGATCTATGAAGGCGGGCTTTTAAGCCGGGAGGCCTTTGCGATTTACCGCGCGCTCGAAGGGCGGATTCGCCCAAGCCACGAGATCAGGCGCGAGGTGGGCGCGAAGGGCTTCGACCATGCTGCGATCGAGCTGCAGATGAAGATGCTGATCGTTCTTGCCGGGGAAGAGCAAAAGCTCGACCGCTATGGGCGGCCCTATGGCTGGGCCTCCGCCAAGCTGCAAAGGCTTGAGGAACGCTTCCCCTGCGAGCAGGTGGGCGAAGCGGAGGCGCTGCAAACCCTGCTTGCGCGCGCAGAGCGCGCGAGCGACGCGCCCCAAAAGGCGAAGCTAAAACTGCTTTTGGGCTAGGCATTTTTCGGCGAAGTGCCGAAAATTGGCCCGGGAAGGCGGCTTTGCAGCTCGGGTGCTTTGTGCTATACTGCCCATAACCCAATGGATTCAGCTTGAAAGAGGAAGCGAGGGATGCCGCATGGCGGAGGAAGGCGCGTATAGGCTGCACATTCCAGCGAGGGAAGAGGCGCTTTTCGTCGTGAGGCTAACGGCTTCCGGCGTGGCGGCGGGCCACGAGGTCGGCATGGAAACGCTCGAGGATTTAAAGACCGCGGTTTACGAGGCCTGCTACGCGATGATGCACCAAAAGCTGCGGCCGGCCGGGCTTTGCGTGGAGTTCCGCGCGGGCGGGGATTTCGCCGTGCGCGTGAGCGCCGAGGGGCCGACGGAAGAAACCGACGGGCGCGAGATTGACCCAGCGCTCTGCCGCGCCGTGCTCGAAACGGTGATTTCTGAGGTTGAAATCGAGGCGGACGAAAGCGGAATCCGGGTGATCGCCATGCGCCACCGGCCTTAAGCGGAAGGGGGCGGGGCGGTTTTGCTGAGCATGAAGGAGCTTGACGAGGAATTTGGGCTTTATGCAAAGAGCCGAAACGTGGAGCTGCGCAACCTGTTGGTCGCCGAGCACCTGCCCTTGGCGGCGATGGTGGCCAGGCGCTACGCGGGCAGGGGAATCGAATACGACGATCTTTACCAGGTGGCGGCGATGGCGCTGGTGGGCGCGGTGGAGCGCTTTGAGCCGGGCAAGGGGCTGAAGTTTTCGTCCTTTGCGGTGCCCACGCTGGCCGGCGTGATCCGCAACCACTTTAGAGATAAGTCGCGCCTGGTTCGGCTGCCAAGGCGAGCGAATGAAAACCTCTTAAGGATCGACTCGGCCGGCGAAAAGCTCGCCCAGACCCTCGGGCGCGACCCATCGCCGCAGGAAATCGCCGCGAAAACCGGTCTATCGCTCGAAGAGGTGCTGGAGACGCTCGAGGCCAGGGGCCTGACGCGGGTGAGCTCGATCGATGCGGAAATCGCGGCCGATGAAGAAACGAGCCTTTTGGCCTTCCTGGGCCAAGAGGAAGAGGAGTATGAGCGCATCGCCATGCGCGACATGATCGAAAAGGAGCTTTCTGCCCTGCCGGCAGAGCACCGCGCTATACTCGAAAGGCGCTTTTTCGAAGGCCTGTCGCAGCGGCAGGTGGCTGAGAGCCTGAACGTATCGCAGATGTATATATCCAGAATCGAAAGAAAGCTGCTGCAAAGGCTTAAAACCGCGTTTTTGGGCCCCTAGCGGCGGGACCTTAGGAGCAAGATGCAGTATTACCGCAAAAACAGCATGCGAGAGAACCTGCGCCGTGCCGCAGACCCGGAAGAGCCCTCTTCGCGCAGGAGCGAGAGGGAGCAGGGGACGCGGCAGCCTCGCGCGCCCAAAAAGCAAGGCCCCGTCGTTCGGGTGAAGCCGCGCTTTTTTGTGTTTTTAGCGGTATTTTTGGCCGTTTTGGGCCTGCTCGCCTATGGAATCGTTTCGCTGTTTAGGCTGCTGTTCTCTGGCTACGCGGAGGTCAGCTACGGCATGATGGAAACGACCAAATCCTTCCCAGCGATCCTCCTTCGGGAAGAAACCACGGTGCGCGCAGAGGGCTATGGCACGGCGAAGTACATCCTGGGCGACGGGGACGCGGCCAGGGCCGGCCAGCCGGTACTGAATTTTTACTCCTCGGGCTATACGCAGAAGATCGTTTCTGATTTAGCCACCGAAAACGAGCGCATTAACGCACAGCAGCAATCCAACCTCTACCCGGAGCTGACCCAGATCGTCGACCAGCAGCTAAGCTCCATGGATGGGAGCATTTACGAAAAGCGCGGGCAGATTGGCCAGGCCGTGCGCGAAGGGAACACGCCGGCCTTGGTCGAGATGGAAAGGGAACTCACCCTTCTGATGGAGCAAAAGCAGAGCTATTTAGAGAGCACGCCCAGCGCCCAGCGCAACACGACGCTCACGCAGATGTATGCCAAGCGTTCCCAGATCCTGAGCCAGATCGACGGCTGGCGCAGCGAATACTCCGCGCCGACCGACGGCCTGGTGAGCTACCAGCTCGACGGGCTCGAGCCGTATTTGACGACCATCGTGCTGGAAGGCGACGATTTCAACGCGGAATATTTCAGGCAGTTCTTCGATAATACCGATCCGGCCCAGCTCGACCAGCTTCGCGGCCGGCAGCCGCTCTTCCGCGTGGTGAATGAAAACCACTGGTACGCGATCCTGCGCACCGACGACGCAGGCTGGACCATCGGCGTGGGGGAAAGCTGCGAGCTGCGCTTCAACAGAGATGCGGACCTCGTTTATGAGGCCAAGGTAAGGTCCATGGTGGGCGATGTCGGCGATCTCTACGTGGTGCTGGAGATCGACCAGAGCATCGCGTCGATGCTCAACACCAGGCGCGAAACCGCGCTGATTGGCGGCCGGGTGGAAGGGATGCGGGTGCCCCTGGGCTCGTTGAAGACGAGCAGCGGCATCACCGGGGTATTCCTCTATGAGAGCAACGAATTCGTTCCCGTGCGCGTGATTGGGCATGATTCGCGCTATGCATTGGTGATGCCCCTTGAAATAGGCAAGCTCGATAAGAGCATGAAGGTTAAGAAATAGTTAAATTTCGCGCGGCGCGCAAATCCGGCAGCGCTTGGCAAGGGAGGACTTTAAAGAAATGGATAGCCTGGCTGAAAACGTAAAAAAGCTGAAGGAACGGCTAGACACGGCTGCAAATAAGCGGAATTACACGATTTTGGCCGCGAGCAAGACCAGGGATGCGGCGACAATCAACCGGCTGCCTGAACTCGGCATTTTCGATTATGGCGAGAACCGGGTGCAGGAGTGGCTATCGAAAAAAGACGAAATCGATACAATTTTGAAATATCATCACATTGGTCGGTTGCAAAAAAACAAGATTAAGCATATAATAGGTGAAGTTTATTTGGTTCACTCCGTGGATCAGATCGACTTGGCCGCAGAGATCTCGAAAAAAGCGACCGAAGTAGGCCGCGTGGTTCCCGTGCTGCTGCAGGTGAACACCGCGGGGGAAGCGCAGAAGGGCGGCGTAAGCCCGGAAGGCCTTCCCGCG
>JAITTC010000025.1 GCA_031287285.1 Christensenellaceae bacterium | reverse complement strand
TTTTCACCTCGCCGTGCGACCATTCGTAGATCTTTTCGGGGGATGCGAGCCCGATCTGGATGGAATCGAAATTGTTCAGCTCAAACAAGCCTTATTCCTCCTTGCCTCTCAAAAGCGGGAAGCCCAAAATGGGGTTTTGCCCCAAAAGGCCTAAAGATCGTCGTCCTCGTCTTCGGTTTCATCGTCGTCCTCGTCTTCTTCATCGCCAAGGTCGTCGATATCGTCGATGAAGGCGTCGCCCAGGTCGTCAGGCAGCGTATCGCTGAAGCCGTCGTCGTCCAGGTCGAGCTCTTCGTCCAGCGCGATATCCCTGGCGGGCTGCTCTTCCTCGCGGCCGAGGCGGTCCGCCTCGTCGTCGATGCTCTCGCGCAGCTCGATTTCCTCCTTGCCGTCGGTTAAAACCTTTACGTCAAGGGCCAGGGACTGCAATTCCTTAATCAGCACCTTGAAGGACTCGGGCACGCCGGGCTCCGGAATGTTTTCGCCCTTGACTATGGCCTCGTAGGTCTTGACGCGGCCCACCACATCGTCTGACTTAACGGTCAGGATCTCTTGCAGGGTATGCGCGGCGCCATAGGCTTCCAGCGCCCATACCTCCATTTCGCCAAAGCGCTGCCCGCCGAACTGCGCCTTGCCGCCCAGGGGCTGCTGCGTAACCAGCGAGTACGGCCCCGTCGAGCGCGCGTGGATCTTATCGTCGACCAGGTGGTGGAGCTTGAGCATGTACATGTAGCCAACCGTCACGGGGTTTTCGAACTGCTCGCCCGTGCGGCCGTCATAGAGGACTGACTTGCCGTCCGCTCTCTTGCCCGCGCGCTCGAGCAGGCTCTGAATGTCTTCCTCGCTGGCGCCGTCGAAAACGGGCGTTTCGATGTGCCAGCCAAGCGCGCGCGCCGCGTAGCCAAGGTGGGTTTCAAGCACCTGGCCGATGTTCATGCGCGAGGGCACGCCAAGGGGGTTTAAAACGATCTCAAGCGGGGTGCCATCCGGCAGGAAGGGCATATCCTCCTCGGGCAAAATGCGCGAAACAACGCCCTTGTTGCCGTGGCGGCCCGCCATCTTGTCGCCCACCGAGATCTTCCTCTTCTGGGCGATGTAGACGCGCACCATCATGTTCACGCCGGGCTGCAGCTCATCCTTATTCTCGCGCGTGAACACCTTCACGTCCACGATGGTGCCGTATTCGCCGTGCGGCACGCGAAGCGAGGTATCGCGCACCTCGCGCGCCTTCTCGCCAAAGATCGCGCGCAGAAGGCGCTCTTCCGCCGTGAGCTCGGTCTCGCCCTTTGGCGTCACCTTGCCGACCAGAATATCGCCGGCGCGCACTTCCGCGCCGATGCGGATGATGCCGCGGTCGTCCAGGTCCTTCAGCGCGTCGTCGCCGACGTTCGGAATGTCGGCGGTGATCTCTTCCGGGCCCAGTTTGGTGTCGCGCGCCTCGGATTCATACTCTTCCATGTGGATCGAGGTTAAAACGTCCTCTTTGACCAGCTTTTCAGAGATCAAGATCGCGTCTTCGTAGTTATAGCCCTCCCAGGTCATGAAGGCCATCAGAATATTGCGGCCAAGGGCGATCTCGCCCATGTCTGTCGAGTGGCCGTCGGCCAAAACCTGGCCCTTTTCAACCCTTTCGCCAAGCTGCACGATGGGCCGCTGGTTGATGCAGGTCGATTGGTTCGAGCGGGTGAACTTGATGAGGTGGTATTCGTCCTTGTGGCGCAGGTCGTCTTCGACCACGATCTGGTCGGCCGAGACCTTGACCACCACGCCGGCCTCCCGCGCAAGGATCACCACGCCCGAGTCGCGCGCCGCCTTGTACTCCATGCCGGTGCCCACGATCGGGGCCTCGGGCACGAGGAGCGGCACGGCCTGGCGCTGCATGTTGGCGCCCATCAGGGCGCGGTTTGCGTCGTCGTTTTCGAGAAAGGGGATCATCGCCGAGGCGACGGATACGAGCTGCCTTGGGCTCACATCCATGAAGTCAATGCTCTCGCGGGGGAACTGGTTAATGTCTTCCCTCTGCCTGGCAGTCACCATTTCAGAGATAAACCAGCCATTTTCGTCGAGCCCTTCGTTGGCCTGGGCGAGGATGTAGTTTTCTTCTTCGTCTGCGGTCATGTAGACGACCTCATCGGTCACCCGATGGCTCGCCTTATCGACCCTGCGGTACGGCGCCTCGATGAAGCCGTACTCGTTGATGCGCGCATAGGTCGCCAGGGAGCCGATCAGGCCGATATTCGGGCCTTCCGGCGTCTCGATGGGGCACATGCGGGAGTAGTGCGAGGAGTGTACGTCGCGCACGTCCATCGAGGCGCGCTCGCGGTTCAGGCCGCCAGGGCCCAGGGCGGATGCCCTGCGCTTATGCGTAAGCTCCGCCAGGGGGTTTGGCTGGTCGAGGAACTGCGAGAGCTGCGAAGAGCCGAAAAACTCCTTGATCGCGCCCGAAACGGGGCGAATATTGATGAGGGACTGCGGGGTGACGACCTCCATGTCGCGCACGGCCATGCGCTCGCGCACCACGCGCTCCAGGCGCGAAAGGCCGATGCGGATCTGGTTTTGCAAGAGCTCGCCAACCGAGCGCAGGCGGCGGTTGCCCAGGTGGTCGATGTCGTCTTCATGGCCAACGCCGTAGCTCAAGCCCAGCAGGTAGCTCACCGAGGCCACGACGTCCTCCACCAGGATGTGCTTGGGGGCGAGGTGGTCAAGGTTTGCCTTGATCGCGGCGCGGAGCTCGTCTTCGTCCGGATTTTCGTCGATGAGCTTCCTCAGCGTCGGCAGGTACGCCATCTCGCTGATTCCCACTTCCTTGGGGTCAAAGGGCAGAAGATCGTCTGCAAAGGCAAAATAATTGCCTAAAACCTTTAATTCCTTGCCGTTTATGCTAAGATAGACCTCGTTCACGCCGGCATTTTGGATCTTCTGCGCCAGGTCGCGCACGAGGGTGTCTCCCGCGTGCGCCAAGACCTCGCCGCTGATGGGGCTCGTTATGTCGCGCGATGCGATGAAGCCCGCAATGCGAGTGGCCAGCGCCAGCTTCTTGTTGAACTTATAGCGGCCCACGCGCGCCAGATCATAGCGCTTGGGGTCGAAAAACAGCGAATTGATCAGGCTCGTCGCGGAATCCACCGTGGGCGGCTCGCCGGGGCGCAAGCGCTTGTAGATCTCGACCATGCCCGTGTCTACGGAGCTGGCTGCGTCCTTGGCAAAGGTCGCCTCCAGGCACTCGTGCTCGCCCAAAAGCTCGGTGATCTGGGCGTTGGTGCCGTAGCCAAAAGCGCGCAGAATGACCGTCAGCGGCACCTTGCGCGTGCGGTCTACCCGCACCCACAAAACGTCGTTGGAATCGCTCTCGTATTCAAGCCAGGCGCCGCGCCCGGGGATGACCGTTGTGGCAAAGAGGGGCTTCCCCGCCTTGTCGATGCTCCTTGCGTAATAGACGCCGGGCGAGCGCACGAGCTGGGATACGATGACGCGCTCCGCGCCGTTGATGATGAAGGTGCCGGAGTCGGTCATCAGGGGGAAGTCCCCCATGAAGACCTCGGATTCCTTGATTTCGCCGGTTTCGCGGTTGATCAGCCGCACGCCCATGCGCAGGGCGGCGGAATAGGTCGCGTCGCGCTCCTTGCACTTTTCAACCGAGTATTTTGGGGTGTCGTCAAGGGAATAATCGGTGAATTCAAGCTGAAGGTTTTCGGAAAAGTCAGTGATTGGCGATACGTCGTTCAAAACCTCGCGCAGATCCTCCTCGAGGAAGCGACGATAGGAATTCTTCTGCACCTCGATCAAATCCGGCATCTCCAGCGCCTCTTTGATCTTGGCAAAGCTCATTCTCGTCCGCTTGCCCTTGAGCTCGGGATGAACCAATACCTGATGGGCCATGTTTGCGCTCACACCTCTCCGTTCAAGTCCGCTTTAGGGGCGTCAAAACCCCTTGCGCACCCCGAGGGCGCGCAAGGATTCCGGTCCCCTTCGCCTGCAGCAAAACAGCCGCGCCGATTTCTTGCGCCAATTTCTGGTAAGCTCATTGCGCCCTAGGTTTCCCATTGCATCGGCCGACTATTCGTTGTACAATATATTTGGCCTTTTAAAAGGCCTCCTTCCGCATAATGAGGGCAAATACCCACAATATGCAGAATAGTATTTTATCATGCCTTTGGCGTTTGGTCAACGACCAAACGCCTTTTTTAATCAAAAACAAACGAAGGCGCCCCCAAATTTTACATCGCGCTCAATTCCCGCTCCCTTCAGGCCCCTTCGCGGCCGGTTTTTCACGCCCAAAAGGCAGCTTGGCCTCCACCAGCAAAATCGCAAAAAACAGCAGCGCGCAGCCGGCGATCATCCTGCCGCTCATCCGCTCGTGCAAAAAAAGGGCGGAGCTCAGCACCCCAAAGAGCGACTCGCACGAAAGAAGGATCGCGGCCACCGAGGGTTCGACGTATTTTTGCCCGATGTTTTGCAGCGCGAAGGCCACCATGGTGCTGAGCACCCCAAGGTAGAGCAAGCCGCCCAGCGCCTCAGGCTCAAAGGCGCCCATGGGGAAGCCCCCTTCCGCAAAGGGCGCCACGGCCCACGAAAGCAGCGCGGCAACGCAAAGCTGCAAAACCGTCATCACCAGCGGGTCATGCCGCCTAGCATAGCGCGCCACCAATACGAGATGCACGGCGAAGGTCAGCCCGCAGCCGATCGTCAGGCCGTCGCCCAGGTTCACGCTTAGATCCCCATTCAGCGAAAGCAGCCCGATCCCAACGAGCGCAAGGCCAGCCGCGACGATGACCTTCCGCCCTGGCCTCACCTTTTCGATCATCCAGTGCAAAAACGGGGCCAAAACCACATAAAGCGTGGTCAAAAAGGCATTTTTACCGGCCGTGGTGTAACGAATCCCCACCGTTTGCAGCGCGTAGCTCACAAACAGGAAGATGCCCAGCAGGAGCCCCGCCTTTAAATCCTCTAGCTTCAGGCGAACCATCTTCTTGATGAAGAAAAGCCCCATCAGGCCCCCCGCCAGGGTAAAGCGCAGGGCCATCATATAAAAGGGCGGCACCAAATCGACCGTATTTTTCACGATGACGAAGGCGATGCCCCAAATCAACGCGGCCAGCAGCATTCCGACGGCAGCCAGCCCGCTTCTCGTGCGATGGTGCATCGCTAAAAAATCCCCTTGCCGTTTAAGAATTCAAGGCTCAGGCGCAGGCTTTCGATCGGGGGCCTTTGGCACTCGTCCTGCTCCACCAGCACCCATTTTACCCCTGCCTTCTCGCTCGCCCGAATGATCGCGTCCCAGTGGAGATTCCCTTGGCCGATCTCCGCCATGCGCTGCTTCGATTCCCCGTCGAT
>JAITTC010000154.1 GCA_031287285.1 Christensenellaceae bacterium | reverse complement strand
AAAAAACCAAAAAGGAGATAAGCGAGCCTTCGCGGCTAGTTTATCTCCTTTGGTTTATTCTATGAAGCAAATAAGGGGCGCCCCAAGGAAAAAATCGGAATGCGATTATGGCGCTATGGGCGGGATTAAGCGCCTGCCGCGAGGGTAAACTAGGGTGGTATTAAAAATGAATTTTGGGGGGAGACGGACCGAAATGAAGAAACGGGAATGGTTTGTGCTGCTGCTGACAGGTCTGGCTCTCGCCGCCCTGCTGTCGCCCACCAGTGAAAAGCTGCCAGGCGAAACCGTAACGGTCGCTCAGCGCACGATTGAAGAAAAGATTGAGGCCGTAGGCCTCGTGCAAAACGAGCGAATTTACCCCGTCGCACCCCTGGCCAGCGGAAAATTGCGCCTTTTCGTGAAAAAGGGCGAGTTCGTGCGCAAAGGCCAGGCCCTGTTTGAGATAGAAAACGCGGACTATGAGGGTCTGTCTTCCTTGGTTTCACAGGGGCAACTGAGTCAGCCGCATAAGACCGCCTTAGAGCTCTACACCTTAAACAGCACCCTGAGCCCGGCAATGGGCAGCGTGGTGGATCTGAACGGGTATGATGGCATGGTAGCCCTCAGCGGCACGCCGCTGCTGGCCGTGGCTTCCCGCGAGCTGCTGGTGAGCTTCCTTTTGCCGCAGGCTCAGCGCGAGAACCTTAAGATCGGGCAGAAAATATTCGTTAATCGGAGCGGCGCGCGGACGGAGGGGGAAGTTCTATCGATCCTTCCATCGGATATCCAAGGCCAATACAAGGTAGAAGCCGCCATCCCCGCCGCATCCGCGCCCGAGTTCCTTCCAGGCATGCAGGTGGATCTGCACATCGTGCTGGATTCCATCACAGCGCCTAGCGTGCCCCTAAGCGCGGTTAAAAACGGCAAAATCTATTGTGTGGTTTCACAAGGAATTGAAGAAGTCCCCGTGCGCACCGGGCTTTGTGACGAGATGTTCATTTCGCTTCTGTATGGCCCGGTCGAAGGAACGCAGTTGCTGCTAAACGCAGAGGATGCTCCCCAATGAGGCGGCTCAGTTTGCTCTCACAGGCTTTAACGAGCCTTAAACTCAATAAAATCCGCAGTTTTTTGACCATTTTAGGCTTGGCGGTGGGCGTTGGCGCCATCGTAGCCATCGGCTCGCTTGGCTTTGCCGGCATGAACGAGGTCAGCGCGGAACTCAAGCGCTTTGGGGTCGACAGGCTTTGGCTGGAAGCCGACTCGCCAGATATGGAGCTTGGCGAAGAGCAGCTGCATCTTCTTTCGAAAAAGGCGCCGGAGCTGTTATTTTGCCCGATGCGCTATGCGGCCATGCCCGCAAGCGCCGGGCGTGAAAGCCGAATTGTGCAGATCGTAGGCACTCTGTCGAGCTATTTAGAGATTGAGAGCCTCCCGATTGCCCGCGGCAGGTTTCTTTTGCAGCAGGATCAGGAAAGTTCCCTGCGCGTGGCAGTGATCGATGAAAAGCTGGCGCGGGATTTGAAGATAGGGGAGCCCGTAATCGGCCAAAAGCTGCGTCTAAGCTCTGGAAGCTTCGTCATCGTCGGCCTGATTCAAAGCGCTGGCGCCACATTTTTAAGTGACGGTTCTTCCGAGCCCCCAAAGGTGTATTTGCCGCTTTCCTCCTTTGAGCAATATATTGGCCTTGGCGCTGCGGATGAGGTTTCCATCCGCGTGCCAGGCGGCATCGACGAGGGCATCGCCACGCTCCGGCGCGCCCTGGTCGAAAGCTTCCCAGATCAGCAATTCACGATCAGTTCCCTGCGCGCGCAAATCGAATCGGCGGGCCGGGTAATGGATATTTTTAAGCTGGTTCTGCTCTGCGTGGGCGCTATCTGCATGCTGACTGGTGGCATCGGCGTAATGAACGTGCTACTTTGCGCCGTGCGCGAGCGCAAGCGAGAGATCGGCATACGCAAAGCGCTGGGCGCGCGCGATTCTGACATCGCCGAGCAGTTCGTTTTTGAGGCGCTGCTCTATGGCCTGGCCGGCGCGGCGGCCGGCATGCTCTTGGGCGCGGTTTTTACCAGGCTCGGCGCGAATGTGGTTGAAATCCGCGCCCCCATCTCGGCTTCGATGACGCTTTTGGCCGTCGGCTTCTCTTGTTTGGTGGGGCTTGTCTCCGGCGTTTACCCGGCCCTTCGAGCCTCCAAAATTCCGCCCGTCGCCGCGATGCGCTCGGGTTCCTGAGCTTTCGTAATAATCTTGCAAAGCCTTTGTGTGTTTTTACAGAAAATCAGAAGAACAATTTGTGAAAAAAAACAGTGGATTATTCCTCTCGCTCACGATATAATGTTGGCAATAGATATTGGGAAGCGCGAAAGCGCGCCCACAATAAGCGGGAGGTAGAAGCAAAATGGCAAGCGTATCCTTGCAGCATATCTACAAGGTCTATGCAGGCGGCGTAACCGCAGTAAGCGATTTTACCCTTGAGATCGAAGATAAGGAATTTGTCGTGCTTGTTGGCCCTTCGGGCTGCGGCAAATCCACCACGCTGCGCATGGTGGCAGGCCTTGAAGAGATTTCCGACGGCCAGCTCTACATTGGCGACAAGCTCGTCAACGATGTTGCCCCCAAGGATCGCGACATCGCGATGGTATTCCAGAACTATGCCCTCTATCCGCATATGACGGTTTACGACAATATGGCATTCGGTTTGAAACTGCGCAAGACCCCCAAGGCGGAAATCGACCGCCGCGTGAAGGAAGCCGCGAAGATTTTGGACATTGAGCATCTCCTCACCCGCAAGCCCAAGGCTCTTTCTGGCGGCCAGCGCCAGCGCGTCGCCCTTGGCCGCGCCATCGTTCGCGAGCCCAAGGTCTTCCTGATGGACGAACCTCTCTCTAACTTGGATGCTAAGCTGCGCGTGCAGATGCGTGCTGAGATCACAAAGCTTCACCAGAAGCTGCAGACCACCTTCATCTACGTTACCCACGACCAGACCGAGGCCATGACGATGGGTTCCCGCATCGTGGTCATGCGCGATGGCTTTGTGCAGCAGGTCGACACCCCGCAGAATCTCTACGATTACCCCACCAACCTTT
>JAITTC010000106.1 GCA_031287285.1 Christensenellaceae bacterium | reverse complement strand
AGGTGCTTTTTGGCATCTTCCACGCCCTTGCGCACGGCCTCTGGGATTTCGGTCGCCTTGCCCATGCCAACGCCCACACGGCCCTTTTCATCGCCGATGACGATGAGAGCTGAAAACCTGAAATTTCGCCCGCCCTTCACAACCTTGGTGACGCGGTTGACGGTAACCAGCTTTTCTTTAAATTCGCTTTCTACGCGATCATAGCGCTGCATTCCTTAAAGTCCTCCGTTCGTTCATCTTAGAAATCAAGCCCGGCTTCCCTTGCGGCCTGCGCAAGGGCTGCGACGCGGCCCGTATAAACATAGCCGCCCCGGTCGAACACCACCTGCTTGATGCCCTTTTCGAGGGCGCGCTCTGCCGCGAGCTTGCCCACGAGCTTGGCCGCGCCCTTTTTATCGACGTTTTCAAGCTGGGGCTTGATGGCAGCGTCCAAAGTGGAGGCCTGCGTCAGGGTGACGCCGCTTGCATCGTCGATCACCTGGACGTAGATGTTGGAAAGGCTGCGGTAAACGCAGAAGCGCGGGCGGCTGCCGGTGCCGGAAATCTTCTTGCGGACGCGCTCGTGGCGAATCCTTCTGATCTGGTTTTTGTCTTTCCTCTGGATCATTTACGCTCACCCCTTCCTTATTTACCGGTCTTGCCTTCTTTGCGGCGAATGACCTCATCGTCGTACTTGATGCCCTTGCCAAGGTAGGGCTCGGGCTTGCGCACCGAGCGGACGTTGGCCGCAACGGCGCCGACGAGCTGCTTGTCGATCCCCTTGACCACGATGCGGGTGGGGCTTGGGCATTCAAAGCTGATGCCAGCAGCGGGGGCCATCTCAACCGGGTGGGAATAGCCGATGTTGATGACCAGGTTCTTGCCCTGTACCTGCGCCCTGTAGCCAACGCCCACGATATCGAGCGTGCGCGTAAAGCCGCTGGTCACGCCGACGACCATGTTGTTGATGAGGGTGCGGGAAAGGCCATGCAGGGATTTGTGGTTTTTTTGCTCGCTGGGGCGGGAAACCGTTAAAACATTGCCCTCGAGCTGAATAATCATCTCCGGATGGATCTGCTGGCTGAGCTGCCCCATGGGGCCCTTGACGGAAACGAGGTTATTCTCGCTCACATTCACCGTGACGCCCGCCGGAATCGCAACCGGTAGTCTGCCTATGCGCGACATTGCTGTTTTCCTCCTTACTTTACCAAACGTAGCAGAGGACTTCGCCGCCTACCGCGTTTTTGCGGGCCGTTCGGTCGGTCATCACGCCCTTGGATGTGGAAACGATGGCGATACCCAGGCCGCCTAGGACCTTCGGGATCTCTTCAGACCTTGCATAGACGCGAAGGCCGGGCTTAGAGATGCGCTTGAGGCCCGAGATGACGCCCTTCTGGTTGCCGTCGTACTTGAGACTGAGTTTAATGGAGCCCTGAACGCCGTCTGCGATCTGCTCCACGCCCTTGATATAGCCTTCGTCCAGCAGGATCTGGGCGATTGCCTTCTTCATGTTGGACGCGGGGAGCGTGACGGATTCGTGCTTGGCGACCAGAGCGTTGCGGATCCGGGTCAGCATATCCGCGATTGGGTCATTGATTAGCATGTGACTTCCTCCTGTAAAGACTCTAGTCTACCAGCTTGCCTTGCGCACGCCGGGAATCTGGCCCTTATAGGCCAGCTCGCGGAAGCAGATGCGGCAAACGCCGTACTTGCGCAGAACCGAATGGGGCCTGCCGCAGATGCGGCAGCGCGTATAGGCTCTGGTGGAGAACTTCGCGGGCTTTTGCTGGCGGTTAACGATGCTCTTTTTTGCCATGTTCGCTCTCCTTTCCCTAAGCCTCTTGCGCGAAGGGCATGCCGAGGAGCCTTAAAAGCTCCTTCGCCTCTTCGTCGGTGCTCGCGGTGGTGACGAAGATCATCTCCATGCCGCGAATCTTATCGATCTTGTCGTACTCGATCTCGGGGAAGATCAGCTGCTCGCGGACGCCTAAAGCGTAGTTGCCGCGCCCGTCGAACGCCTTGCCGGAAACGCCGCGGAAGTCGCGGACGCGGGGCAGGGCGATGTTCATGAGCTTATCTGCGAATTCGTACATTCTGTCGCCGCGAAGGGTGACCTTCGCGCCGATCTTCATGCCCGCGCGGATCTTGAAGTTCGCGACGGACTTCTTCGCAAGCGTCACCAAGGGCTTTTGGCCCGCGATGAGGCTTAAATCTGCCACTGCTGCGTCGAGCGCCTTTGGATTATCTTTCGCTTCGCCAAGGCCCATGTTGATCACGATCTTTTCGAGCCTTGGCACCTGGTTTACGTTCTTATAGCCGAAGGCCTGCGTCAGTTGCGGCACAGTCTCCTGCTGGTATCTATCCTTTAGCCTGGGCATCGGTGTTTTTCCTCCGTTTCAGCAAAAATCAGGAGTCGAGGCTCGAGCCGCACTTCTTGCAGGCGCGCACCTTGCTGCCATCCGCCTCGAATCTGTGCGCCAGGCGGGTGCCTTCGCCGCACTGGGGGCAGACGAGCATGACCTTGGAGGCGAAGATCGCGGCTTCTTGCTTGATGATGCCGCCCGCCTGGCCAAGCCCGCGGGGCTTTTGGTGCTTCGTGGCGATTGCCACGCCCTCGACGATGATCTTGCCGGTTTTGGGGAAGGCCATCAGGACCTTGCCCTTCTTGCCCTTATCCTTGCCGGAGCGAACGAGGACGAGATCGTCTTTTTTAACATGAATTTTTGTAAATTCCCTTTTAACGGCCGCCAAGTTTGTTCACCTCCCTGTTTTATAGGACTTCCGGGGCCAGGGAAACGATGCGCATATAGTCGCGCTCGCGCAATTCCCTCGCCACCGGGCCGAAGATGCGGGTGCCGCGCGGCTGCTTTTGGTCGTTGATGATGACCGCCGCGTTATCGTCAAAGCGGATATAGGAGCCGTCCTTGCGGCGGCGCGATTTCACCGTGCGCACGATGACCGCCTTTACAACATCGCCCTTTTTCACAACACCGCCGGGTGTTGCGCTCTTAACGGAGGCCACGATCACATCGCCGATGGAGCCGTAAGAGCGGAAGGAGCCGCCGAGCACACGAATGCACATGATTTCCTTGGCGCCGGTGTTATCGGCCACCTTTAATCTGGTTTGGGGCTGTACCATACTGTTTTCCTCCTAAAATGCCCGGGGGCCTACTTGGCCTTTTCGAGAACCTCGACGAGGCGCCAGCGCTTTTCCTTGCTTAAGGGGCGGGTCTCCATCACGCGCACGATATCGCCGATTGCGCACTCGTTGTTCTCATCGTGCGCCTTGAGCTTGGTGGTGCGGTTGAGGATTTTGCCATACATCCCATGCGGCACGCGGGTGCGGATGGCCACGACGATGGTCTTATCCATTTTGTCACTCACAACGGTTCCCACGCGGGTCTTGCGGTTATTGCGTACTTCACTCATCGTTAAAAGCTTCTCCTTTCCCTTCCGTTAGGCCTGAGCCTTGAGCTGGCGCTGGCGCAGAAGGGTCATGACCCTTGCGATGTTGCGCCTGGTTTCGCGGATGCTGATGGGGTTTTGCAGCGCGCCGGTGGCCATCTGGAAGCGAAGGTTAAACAGCTCAGTTTTGAGTTCCTTCAACTGGGTGTTGAGTTCGTCGGTCGTCATCTCGAAGTACTTGCTCGCCTTCACTTAATTCTCACCATCCTTGGTCTCTTTCGCGAGGATCTTGGTCTTGATGGGCAGCTTGTGCGAAGCGAGGCGCAGCGCCTCCTTCGCGACATCTTCGGGCACGCCCGCGATCTCGAATAGGACGCGGCCGGGCTTTACGACTGCAACCCAGTATTCCGGCGAGCCCTTGCCGGAACCCATGCGGGTTTCTGCCGGCTTTTCGGTCACTGGCTTATCGGGGAAGATCTTGATCCAGACCTGGCCGCCGCGGCGAATGAAGCGCGTCATGGCGACACGGGCAGCCTCGATCTGGTTTGAGGTGATCCAGGCGGGCTGGGTGGCCACCAGGCCAAAGTCGCCGTAGGCCACGAAGTTGCCGCGGCTGGCCTTGCCCTTCATGCGCCCGCGGAAAACGCGGCGGCGCTTAACCCTTTTAGGCATTAACATGGCTAATCTCTCCTCCTCGGGCGCTCGCTGCGCTCCCCACGCTCGCCGCGATCGCCGCGATCTGAGGCGGGCACCGCGTTCGAGGGGGCCTTGCTGCCTGGCAGCACCTGGCCCTTGTAAATCCAAACCTTCACGCCGATGCGGCCGTAGGTGGTGGCTGCTTCGGCAAAGCCGTATTCGATGTTGGCGCGCAGGGTCTGCAGGGGGATCGACCCCTCGTGGTAGCCCTCGCTGCGGGCGATTTCAGCGCCGCCCAGGCGGCCGGAAACCTGCATTTTCACGCCCTTGGCGCCCGCGCGCATGGCCCTGCCCATGGCCTGCTTCATGGCCCTGCGGAAGGAGATCCTCTTTTCGAGGGAAGCTGCCACGTTTTCTGCGACGAGCTGGGCATCCGCTTCGGTGCCGCGGATCTCGAGGATGTTGAGCGAAACCGTCTTGCCCGTGATGCCCTCGATTTCCTTGCGAAGAAGCTCGGCGCCCTGGCCGCCCCTCCCAATCACGATGCCGGGCTTTGCGGTCATGATGTTGACGGTGATCTTGCCGCCCGCGCGCTCGATATCGATGCGGGAAATGCCAGCCTGATAGAGCTTTGTCTTCAAATGCTTGCGCAGATTGTAATCCTCGACCAAGAAGTTAGAAAAATCCTTCTTCCCGGCATACCAGCGGGTGGACCAATCCTTGATGACGCCGACTCTGGCGCCGTGGGGGTTTACCTTTTGACCCATCTTTGATTTTCCCTCCTTCTTACTTGGCTTGATCCAGGATCACGGTGATGTGGCTCGAGCGCTTCTTGATCGAGAAGGCCTGGCCCCTGGAGCGCGGATGAAATCTCTTCAGCGTGGGGCCCTGGTTTGCGAAGCATTCGGCGACGACCAGGGTTTCACGGCTTAAATCCAGGTTGTTTTCTGCATTGGCGATGGCCGAGAGCAGAACCTTCTGCACGATCGGGGACGCGGCCTTTGGCGTGTTCATCAAAATCGCCAGGGCCTGCCCCGCGCTCTTGCCCCGAATCAAATCCAGGACGATGTGCACCTTGCGGGATGGAATGCGGATGTATTTGGCGATCGCGCGGGGGCGCTTATCGGCACTTGCCTTGCGCGCCGCGCTCTTTTCACGGCTTCTTGTGGCCATTTCTGCTTCCTCCTTCTGCCTTAGCGGCCGCCGGAGGACTTTTCCCCGGCATGGCCGCGGAAGGTCCTGGTGGGGGCGAACTCGCCAAGCTTGTGACCGACCATATCCTCCGTGACA